>MHRY01000050.1 GCA_001822675.1 Candidatus Taylorbacteria bacterium RIFCSPLOWO2_01_FULL_45_34b | reverse complement strand
CGGACCGTACGTGTATTCTTCGGAACCCGGCACGGGACGCGTGCCGAGAGTTAGACTCTGCTCCGAGACTATAACAGGGGGATGGGGGTGTCAAGGTAGTTACTGGGGGAGTGCTTTGCGGATTTTATCCGCGTTGCCCGCAAGATCATTTTTGTTTTCTTTGACTTTATTTTCGGGATAGATCCAGATATGAGCGTGGGGCACTTCATCGCCGACGATTTTTGAAAGAATGAATTCCGTATCAAAAGCTTTTTGCTCTGCCAAAGCAATTTTTTTTGCTACTTCGAAATAATCACCAGCATTTGGTACGTCCCAAACCCATCGGTAATGTTTTTTAGGAATAACCAACGTATGTCCTGCCGAAAGCGGTCGAATATCAAGGAAAGCTAGAAAGTCTTCATTTTCGTAGACTTTTTCCGCAGGAATTTCTCCCGAGACGATTTTGCAGAAAATACAATCTTTCATCCACCTATTATATGCTAAAATTGCTTGATGAAAAAATACTCGCTTCGGCCACCTGTACCCAAAGAAGTGTCTGACGAGCTTTTTCCATACTCGTCGCTTCTCCGGCGGCTTTTGTTCCACCGAGGGATTTCGAAAAAGGAAGAAGCAGAAGTTTTCCTGTCACCCAATTATGAAAGCGGTATTCACGACCCGTTTCTTCTTAAAGACGCGGAGAAAGCGGCTGATAAATTTATTGAGGCGGTAAAAAGGAACGACAGAATTGCGGTTTTTTCTGATTACGACGCTGATGGCATTCCCGCGGCCGTGGTTTTCCACGATTTTTTTGGTCGAATCGGTTTTTCAAATTTTGAAATATACATTCCGCATCGCCATGATGAAGGGTTTGGTTTGAATGGCGAGGCGGTCGAGGAGCTTGGAAGTCGCGGCGCGAAGTTGCTCATAACGGTGGACTGTGGCATCGGTGATATAGAAGAAGTGACGAAAGCAAAAGAGTGTGGTATGGAAACAATTATTATCGATCACCATCTGCCTCGTCCGTCCCGCATTGCGGGATTAGGACCGAAACAAGCGCTTCCCGCCGCGTACGCGATTTTGAATCCAAAACAAGAGGATTGTTCCTACCCCGAGAAAATGCTCTGCGGTTCCGGTGTCGCTTTTAAATTTATTCAAGCTATTTTAAAAAAAGAGTCTTTTGGCCTTAAAGAGGGGATAGAAAAGTGGTTGCTCGATATGGTGGGGATTGCCACACTCTCGGACATGGTGCCGCTTACCGGCGAAAATCGCACACTCGCGCATTTTGGACTCAAGGTACTCCGCAGGAGTCCGCGGCTTGGCCTTATGAAACTGCTCCGGAAACTTAATGTGGAACAAAGTACGCTCTCCGAAGATGATGTTGGTTTTACGCTTTCCCCGCGCATCAACGCCGCTTCTCGTATGGGGGTTCCTCGTGATGCCTTCTCGCTATTTACCACCACCTCTTTTGATGAAGCCGATCGTTTGGCCGATCATTTGAATAAAATTAATGACGAGCGGAAGGGGACGGTAGCGGCTATGGTCAAAGAAATCAAGGGAATTGTGTCGGAACGTTATGCCGAAAAGGAAGCTGGAGTTATCGTTCTTGGTAATCCCAAGTGGAAGCCGGCTCTTTTGGGGCTTGCCGCGAATACGCTCATGAACGAGCGATTGTGCCCGGTTTTCTTGTGGGGGCGGGATGGTGGAGAAATTCTCCGCGGTTCATGCCGCTCCCCAGGGGATATTAGTCTTGTTGAAATTATGGGCGCGGTGCCATCCGGCACTTTCATAGAATATGGAGGTCACGCGAAATCCGGCGGTTTTAGTTTAGTTACAGACAAAGTGCATCTTTTGGGAAGCGAGCTCGAACGAGCCTATGAAGCAGTTCGCACAAAAGAACGAAAAGAAGAACCGGAGGGGATTGACGATGCTCTCTCACTCGAAGAGGTTAATCACGATACCTACTCCGAAATCGAAAAGTTATCACCGTTTGGCTTCGGCAATCCGAAACCACTCTTTTTGTTTGAAAAAATTCCCGTTTCTTCCGCCCGTCTTTTTGGCAAAGAGAAAGGTCACGTGGAGTTTATGTTCAAAAAGCAAAATGGCGCACCCGTTAAAGCTATCAGTTTTTTTGCCGCCGGAAGCGATCTGGCGAAAATAAAAGAAGGCAATGTCATTTCTTTTGTTGCCCATCTTGAAAAATCTTTTTGGCGCGGCTTTGGTGAGCTTCGATTGCGGATTGTTGACCTGTTGTAGTCGCCTATTTTAGGTTTGGAACAAACTCCGACTTTCTTTTTTAAAAATTTCTTGATAATATGTATGGTATGACCACTGTAACTATTCCAAAGGAATTTCAAAAAGAGGAAAAACTTGTGGCACTCCCCCCTCGGTTTTACGAGGAGTTTTTGATGACGCAAAAACGAATCAAGAAAGCAAGAACATTTAAGCCAACTGCTCGCGATGTGCGGCTTTTGGCACGAGGACGAAAAGAGTTTGCGGAGGGTAAATTTATTCCTGTTTCTGAACTCTAAAATTATGTCATGGCGTGTTTTTGTTGCCTCAAGTGCGACGAAATTTGTGCAACGGCTTCCGAGGAAAGATGCCACTCGAATTAAGTTTGTATTGGAAAAAGAATTGTCGCGTGACCCGTATGCTGGCGATATAAAGAAGTTAGCAGGGGAAGATAATGTCTGGCGGCGGAGAGTCGGTTCATATCGAATTTTTTTCGAAGTATATCCTGTGTTTCAAGAAGTTCGCGTATTCGATATTGAACGCCGTGGTTCCAACACCTACTGATGTTCTAAAGTACTTCTGCCCATCTGGAAAAATCTTTCTGGCGTGGCTACGGAGAGCTTCGGCTCCGGATTGTTGATATTGTTTAGTATTTCGCTTATGCTATATGCCGAAGTCTAAAGTAGGAGAAATCATAGCAAACAAAAGAAAGGAATCCAGTGACCCCGTTAAATATTTGTACAGCAGGAGTAATACTATTCTTGCTCGGTTTCAGCTCGTTATTACTTACGGCAATTGTTTCGATAACAGGATTTGCGCTCCTTGTCGCAGGAGTGGGAGTGAAATGGGTTCCCATTACCCCACAATTTATTTACGGGCTAGGTGGTTGCGTGTTCATTTCTCTGCTGGTGGGTCTGTGTTTAGTTATGATTGCTAGAAAAAGATGAGCTATTGTCCTCAGTTGAGTCTGGAATAATCCAGACTCTTTTTAATGTTATAATTCTTAAATCTTAATTCTTGAATCATGAATCTTGAATCTACTGTAACCATTTTCACCGACGGGTCATCGCTGGGGAATCCGGGGCCGGGAGGGTGGGCCGCGATTATCATTTTCCCAGACTCAAATGATAATCGCGGCGAGTTTAAAGTGGAAAGTCTAAAGTGGAAAGTAACGGAAATTGGCGGGAGAGAGGATCACACCACAAACAATCGCATGGAACTTACGGCTGTAATCGAAGCTCTTAAAGGTTCGACCTTTCTCCCGATCCAAGGTCAAACCTTTGTTTTGTACAGCGATTCTTCCTACGTTATAAATGGAATCACTAAATGGGTTTCAGGTTGGCAGAAAAATGGTTGGAAGACGGGAGGCAAAAAGGAAGTTATGAATCAGGATTTGTGGGAAAAACTCGTCGAAGTTTCTGCGGGCAAAAAAATCGAGTGGCTGTATGTTGGGGGGCATGTGGGAGTGGCAGGTAATGAGCGATGTGATGAAATTGCAACGGCTTTTTCGGGCGGTATGAAGCCGGAATTATATTCTGGAGTTCTCAAGAATTACAGAATAAAAAATATCCTCGATCTCCAAGGTCGAACCTTGGATCGGAAGAAAGGTTCGACCTTGGATGCGCGTCGGCGTTCCAAAGCAAAAGCATATTCCTATGTGAGTACTGTGTTGGGGGTTGTTCAAGTCCACAAGACGTGGGTAGAATGCGAAAAACGAGTAAAAGGTATTGCCGGTGCGAAATTTCAGAAAGCACTTGATGCGGAAGAGGAGAAAATGCTGATTCAAAAGTGGGGTCGGGGATAGCAAGGTCTCGTTTCTCTCAAAAAGTATGGCGGAGAGAATTTTTTATATTGTCATTGGCAGTTTTGTTTTAGGTGTTACGACCGGTTCTTTTGTACTGGTACCGGAGTCCGCTTTTCTCTTTTTTATTCTCCTCGGGTTTGTCATTTTTCTCTACTTCTTATTTTTGCTTCGCCATGGTGGCGAGTGGAGGATAGTTCTTTGCATCAGTCTCCTTTTCTTTTCCTTCGGAGCAGGACTGTGGCGGATTTCTTTTTTCCACGAGGCATCAAAAAACGAAAGTGTGGCAAAACTTTTTAATCGATCGGTAGCGATTGAGGGGGTTGTTTCGGGCGAGCCTGATCGAAGAGAAACATCTCTTCGGTTTGTCGTCCGTACGGATTTTCGCATGGAAGGTCAAGAGGAAGTACCTTTCAAAGCGACGATTCTTGTTGTTACCGATCCCTACCAGATTATTTCGTACGGGGACCTAGTTCGGGTGAGCGGGCTTTTTCAAAAACCAACAAATTTTGACACGGAAAATGGCCGCCAGTTTGATTATGTTTCATATTTGGCCAAAGACGGCATCTGCTGCCAGTTTTTCCGCCCAGAGATTTCTGTCGTTGCTTCTGGAAAGGGGAATGTTGTTTTGTCTTTTCTCTACGACATTAAAAATATGTTTGTCGGTAGTATTTCGCGCATTCTCTCCGAGCCAGAAGGGTCACTTCTCTCGGGAATTATTCTCGGTGCCAAGCATGGATTGCCGCAGACGCTTCTCGATGCTTTCAAGACAGCCGGAGTCATTCACATTGTGGTGCTTTCCGGTTATAACATCACGCTCGTGGCCGCTGGATTTTCAAAACTATTTTCGTTTTTGTCTCGACGGTTTCGTTTCATAGTTCCGCTTTTGGCGATCTTGGGTTTTACGCTTATGACCGGTGCTTCAGCCACGGCCGTCCGCGCCTCTCTTATGGCTGCGCTGGTTATTTTTGCCAAAACGATTGGCAGGAATTACGACATGAGCCGCGCCCTTCTTGTCGCCGGCACGCTTATGATTCTCCACAATCCAGCTATTTTGGTTTTTGATCCATCATTTCAGTTGAGTGTTTTGGCTACGCTTGCGCTCATTTATTTGTCCCCGGTTATTTCGCAGAAACTTCTTTTTATCCCCGAGCGATTTGGTTTCCGCGAGATTGTTTCATCCACTGTTTCCACTCAAATTTTCGTTCTGCCATTTCTCATGTGGATGACAGGGCAAGTTTCGCTTATCGCGCTCCCGGTTAATTTTTTAATTCTGGTGATTATCCCGATGACGATGTTTTTCGGTTTTGCCGCCGGATTTCTGGGAATTATTTCGCATACGCTGGCGCTTCCGGTTGCTTTTGTTTCGTATCTTTTCCTCCACTACATAGTTAAAGTTGTTGAGATTGCTTCAAAAATCCCTTTTGCGTCTGTGCATTTTATTTCCCCGCATTTTTATGCGGTTATTATTGCTTACGTTATTCTGGTTTTTTTGATCTGGCGGATCAACCGTTCCCTAGCGTGAAAAAGCCTCAGAGAAATTTTTTTCGATGACGCTCCAATTTAGGTTTGCGAAAAAGTCCTCAATGTAAGTCTTCTTTCCGCTTGGCTGGTAGTCAGCAACGTATGAGTGTTCCCACATATCAAGAGCCAGAATTGTTTTACAACCATTAAGTTGTCCCAAATGTTGTTCATCAACCCAAGCATTTAATAACCTTTTTGTTAGAGGATCGTAATAGAGTATGGCCCAACCAATACCACGGGTCAAAGCAATGGATTTGAAACGATTAAGCCATGCGTCAAATGACCCGGATGTTTCCACGATCATTTTTTTAAGTTCACTCTTTTCCGGAAGCAAAACAGCTCCGCCGGCGAGTGATTCAAAATAGTATTCGTGGTTGACCATACCGTTGAATTCAAACGAAAATCTTCTCTGCAGTTCGCCAAGTTCGTACGCATATTTTTCGGCATTTTTTGCTAACTCGTCGATATGCTCAAGTATGAGATTAGCATGTTTCACATAGCCCGCATAGAGTTTTAAATGTTCCTCAATAGTTTTTTTGGAAATTCCTTTTAACTCCGGAATCGTAAATTTTTGTTCTTCAAATTTTTTCATAACATAAAAAGAAAAAGTTAGTTGCTAGTAAAGTCCCATTATACAGTAAGATTTTTAAAAGGTAATGAATATTGACTTTTTACCTTTTTCATATAGTGTGATACAGGAGAACGTAATTGTTCTGGAAACAACTCAACATAAAAGAAAAGGATAACATATGTTTCTTTCGATGAGGGAATATACCACATTGGTTTTTCGTTGGTCAGTTTTTACCGCTGTCATGGCCGCTCTGTTTTGGTCGGTTTGGTGGTTGTTTGCTCCCGTCCCGATTGTGTCAGAGCTGGGACTATCCCGTTGGTGGGATATTTTGGGTCTGCCTATAATTGTGGCATATTTTCTCTCCATGTTTTGCCTCGAGGAAGCCAAGGTTCTTGAACCGGTCAGAGTTGAAGGGGTTGTGGGTCTTTGCACCGTTGTCTTCACTTTTCTTGCCATTATTTTCTTCATCAAGTTTGGCATTGTCTCCGCCATCGCCTTACTCTTTGCGAATACGGTGGTGATCATCGTCTTGCACCTTCTCTGCTTCCTCCTGTATTTTGGTGGGTCCATACCTTGGGGGAGAGATTATCAGGGTCAGAGAAGGCATCTTGTGGGGTGGTTAGCGGGAGACTAACTTTTTGTTCGGTTTTCTTTGAGAGGTTTACCTATTAGGGTAGACCTTTTTTTGAATGATATACTTTTTCTATGGAATTTTTTCGCCGCCACGCACGGCTTTCTTTAATTTTGATTCTTGTTTTTGCCAATATTTTTATTTGGTATGCCGCTTCGGCTGAAGGCGGCCGAAGTAACATTCTCACCATTGCCTTTCTCGACATTGACCAAGGCGACGCCATTTATATTGAAGCGCCCAATGGCAATCAACTTGTGGTTGATGGTGGCCCCGGAACCATCTTGCTTCGGCGCCTAGCCGAAGTGATGCCGGCATACGATCGCTCTCTCGACATGATTCTCGTGACCAATCCGGACAAAGATCACATGGCTGGATTTGTGGACGCACTTGCTTCATATGAGATTTCTTTTGTAGTCGAGCCCGGCACCCTTCCGACCACTCTGGTCTATAAGGAATTTGAAAAATCGGTTGAAAAAGAGGGAGCAGAGCACACACTTGCGAGACGCGGTGAAATAATCTGGCTTGATAAAGAAGATGGTGTCTATCTCCTCATTCTTTTTCCTGACAAAGATGTTTCGCGACAATCAACTAACGACGGCTCGATTGTGGCCAAGCTGGTTTATGGCAAAACGTCGGTCATGCTAACCGGCGATGCACCGGACGACACGGAACGCTATCTTATTTCGCTTCAAGGTAAAGGTGCGGGCGGACTTTTGGACAGCGATATTTTGAAAGTGGGGCATCATGGCTCAAAAACTTCCACGTCGCCTGCTTTTGTTGAAGCTGTTTCTCCCGAGTACGCGGTTATTTCAGACGGGAAGGGAAACAGTTACGGGCATCCACATCCGATCACCCTTCAAACACTCGAGAACGCTAGCGTGCCGGTTTTCCGAACCGATCTCCTCGGTACTATTATTTTTCAATCGGATGGCACGCGCTTTTGGCAGAAAGAATAATTCAAAACCAAAATTAGCTTATAGCCGCGATAGCGACTATAAGCTAATTTTGGTGTTTATGATTATGAGGATAAAAAGAAAAATAAGTCTGATATCCTTTTTTAATTCTTAAATAAGTCCGGCTTTTTTGAGTGTGGCGTAGGCGCCGTTTTTGTTGATGGTTTTAATGGCGCGGGTTGAAAGGACGAGCTTCATGTATTTTTTCAATTCCGGAACGTAAATTTTCTTTTTTTGGAGATTCGGGTATTTCCGAACCATGCCTGTTGGATTGAACTGGGTAGCGCGAGTCCGGTTGGAGTAGCCTCCACCCATACGTGATCCTCGTTTTGTAACTTGGCAAATGCTGGCCATAGGATATAACATTAAACACAAAACATATAACATAAAACACTAAAGATAAGACCCCCTCCCCCTAATTCCTAATGTTTCATGTTATATGTTTTATTCTCGCCATGTTATCATACGACCACAATTATGGCAATTGATGTTATTTTTCAAATCGCAGTGCTTATTATGTCCGTGGTTATCCACGAAGTTTCTCATGGTTACGTCGCTAATAGTCTTGGCGATCCGACTGCTCGTTTGGAAGGGCGTTTGTCGCTCAATCCCATCCGCCACCTCGATCCCTTCGGTTCTATTCTCGTGCCAATAGTTACCTCGCTTTCCGGTTTTACGTTCGGTTGGGCCAAGCCAGTGCCGTACAATCCATACAATCTCCGAAATGGCCGGAGGGGCGAAGTTATGGTGGCACTCGCGGGGCCTCTCTCCAACATCATCATCGCGCTTTTTTTTGGACTGCTCATTCGGTTTATGGCCGCGGGAGATTTTGCAAATATGGGCGCGTTTGGCCAAATTGCCGCTATTATCACTATCACCAACTTGGTTTTGGCGATTTTTAACTTGGTGCCCATTCCGCCGCTCGATGGTTCAAAAATTCTTTTTGGTATTTTACCGGAAACCCAGATTGGACCGTTTCGAGCATTTCTCGAACGTTACGGCTTCGCGCTTGTTCTTGTGTTCATTTTCTTCCTTTGGCAGTTTGTTTCCCCGCTTATCGGTTTTCTCTTCGCTCTTTTGACAGGGTTGCATTTTTGAAGATGATATACTAAACTCCTAAGGCTCAAAGCTTCTGAAGCTCCCGAATCTATAAGCTTTCTTAAAAAATGCCGACAATTAATCAATTGGTAAAAAGAAAAAGAGGCAAAATGAACCGAAAAGTGAAGTCGGTTGCTTTGCGTCGCAGTTTCAACAACATCACCAACCGACCGGTCTTTTTTCCGTCTCCATTCAAGCGTGGCGTGTGCACCAAAGTAACGACCAAGACGCCGAAAAAACCAAACTCTGCTATTCGAAAAATCGCCAGAGTGCGACTCACCAACGGCATTGAAGTGACCGCCTACATTCCGGGCATGGGACACAATTTGCAAGAACATGCGGTGGTACTCCTTCGTGGTGGTCGCGTTAAAGACGTCGGACTTCGTTACCAGGTTGTCCGCGGAGTTCTCGACTCTGCTGGAGTTGATACCAGACGAAAAGGTAGAAGCCAATATGGTCGCAAGCGTCCGAAAGCAGGGGAGAAACCGGCTCCGGTTGCCGCTCCTGCCCCAGCTCCAGCCGCTTAACTTTATATATGCGAAGAAAAATACGAGTCAAACGAAATCTTGCCACTGATCCGGTCTACAACTCCGTCAAAGTGACGAAGTTTGTGAACTATATAATGGAGCGCGGCAAAAAGAATGCAGCGAGGAAGGTTGTGTACGGAGCATTTGAGACCATCAAAGAGAAAGCCAAAACAGAAAACCCGATTGAAATTTTTGATACCGCTCTTAAAAACACCGCGCCAAACATGGAGGTGCGATCACGTCGTGTTGGTGGCGCAAACTACCAAGTGCCCGTTGAAGTTCGTCCCGAAAGACGTGCCGCCCTTTCAATGAAATGGATTATTATCGCCGCGCGCGCCAAGAAAGGCAAACCAATGCACCTTAAACTTGCCGATGAAATTATCGCCGCTTCCAAAGGCGAAGGCGACGCTGTTAAAAAGCGTGAAAATACGCACAAGATGGCGGAGGCGAACAAGGCCTTTGCCCATTTCGCCTGGTAGTCTTTGTGGTCTTTTTGCCCAATTTCTTCGTTGCTCCTTCCGCATGCTCCCGCGCAGTAGTATTTCTACAGCTTGGTCGCGTTGCTCAGTCGCGCCTCGAACTTGGGCAAAAATCCTCACAAATACACTCACTCGCATCTCGTAATTTTTCAAAATTGAAAGAAATCTTGAATTTTTCCAGCCGCGAAATGGAGCATGCCCGTATGGGCGCGCACATTTTGTAATTTGACAAGGCTTAGCCTTGCCAAATACGCTTTTTCTTTACCGTTATCTAAGAGATTCTACATTGACGGTTTCCCCATGTCTTTTCTTAGGGGTCACAAAAAGTTTAGCTAATCCAACAACGAATGAAACGAAAGCTAAAATCATAAATAAGATCGCATCGACGATATCACATTTTGCTCTTATGGTAGTAGAGCAAACACCACCATCCGTGTACCAAAAAGTAGGTTTGCTCACAGTAATTGAATTCGTCTCGAGCAACTCATTGAGATACATACCACCTACTGCCAGAAAAGGTAAGAAAAACCAGACTAGAACGACTTTCACTTTCTTTCCGAGGGGCAATATCCCCAAGCCAAACAGTAAGTACAAAGTTCCTATAATTAGAAACCCGAGAGTTAAACTTAAATCTCCCAAAATCATAATTTTAAGCACAATAAACAACAGCAAAACACCAAAAGAAGTGATCAAAAAGTCAAAATTTTTCATATAAAAAGTATACCACGGGTGAAATATTTTTGTGTAAGTGTCTAACAGAGTCTTGATTTACACGGTGAGACTTAGCCTTGCGAAGTTGCCTCGCTTGACTTTGGTGATACACTTTTGATACACTTAGAACATGGTTACGACAAAAAATCGCCTCAATATAAGTTTGCCGCGAGATGTTGACAATGCTCTTTCCGAGCTTTCTCGCCGCGATAAAATGCCGCGTGCCACCAAAGCAGCGGATCTTTTGCGTACCGCGCTTGAACTTGAGGAGGATGTTCAACTTGGGGTAATTGCAAGTGAGCGTGCACACACAAACCGCTCACTATTTGTAAGTCATGAAAAAGTCTGGAAACGGAAATGATAGCCGATGGATTCTACGGTATCATCCGGCAGTCCTCCACAAAGACATTCCCACACTTGACGCTTTGAGTGCTCGGCGTATTCAAAAGACGATTGAAATGAGGCTTTCCTCAAACCCACTTCTCTACGGCGCTCCACTTCGTGGTGTATTACTTCGGCTGTTTAAGTTGCGCGTTTCGGATTGGCGAATTGTCTACGAGATTTCTCCACCATACATAGATATTCTCCTCATTGGTCACCGCAAGGATGCATATGCGCGTTTGAGGAGACGATATAATCTCTAAAGGAGTTGTTGTTTGCGCCAGAAAATTTCACGTGTTAGTGTTGAAATAGAAAATCTACAAACTTTTTGCACAATGAAAATCAATCCAGCCGAGTTGGAGCCGGTCATCCACATGACCGAGCTTGCCCCGCGTCTCTACCGACTTTTTACCGAGGCGTATGGTTCGGGCGCCGAAGTTCAGGAGCACCGAGATCGTTCGTTTTACATCACCCCGATTGTTTTTGGTGGAGACTCGCTTGTACTTGCGGGCTTTGCTACACTTGATCGCGATCAATCATGGTTCATCATTTGGTATAGGATGCCGGATAAAAGTCGCGAGACTTTTTCCCCGAATCCAATCGTAAAAGTGTATTCGGGTGGTTTTCCACGAAACGAATACTCGGAAGAAAAGGGCACTTTGTATCGGGATTGCGCGCACATGGATTTCGGGCATTTTAACGACCAGCTTGATCTGACCTGTCCCATCTTTGTTGTGGTTTCGCATGTTGTTCTCCTTACCGCGAACGCTCTCCTTAAGGGTGTGGCACGTGAGCGATTTTGGGAAATCGAACGTTTTCCGTGGCGGGAGAGATTTACCGGCCTCAAACCCCCGGTCATTACCGGATAATCTGTAACCTTCTTGGTGTGTTGCAGAAGCTGCCTTTTGGTGGCTTTTGTTTTGCATTTTTAACCTTTCCCAAGGTTAGTCCTTGGGGTTCTCATGTCGTATCGTGGGTAATTTGTTTTAAGTTGTATTTTTTGCTACTATTTTCTTATGGCAAGGGATTGGACAAAACTCTATAAAAAGTACAAGGGACTTTGGGTGGCTTTAGCGGAAGACGAAGAAACCGTGCTTGGAGTCGGTAGTACTGTGAAAGAAGCTCTTGCGATTGCGAAAACGAAGACCGACAAGACGCCTTTTTTAACGCGTGTGCCGAGAACGCTCGAGGCGTATGTTGGTGCAATATGAAATTTAGATATAGCCGTTACAACGAGGTTCTTCGCCCTGTCATTCCAATAAAGTTACGATATGGTAGCAAGGAAATTGGTTATCTTGTTCTTGTTGATTCTGGTGCCGACCTCTGTCTTTTTGATGCCGAACTAGGAAGAGAAATCGGGATTGATATTGAGAAAGGTAATAAGCGAGAGGTGTTTGGTGTTGGAGGTAAAGCGTCGATTTATTATACCCACAGGGTAACTATTGAAGTTGGTGGTTGGCCGTTTGAAATTGAGGCTGGTTTCATGATTCAGGTTGCGGGTCATACTTTCCCGTACGGTGTTGTTGGGCAGAGAGGGTTTTTTGATAGATTTGTCGTTAAGTTTGATTTTCTTAAAGAAGAAGTGGAGCTTAAGGAAAGAAGGTAGAAGGATGTTTGTCTACTCAATAGGGTTAATTTTGCTTTTTCTTTTAACATAATGTATTCTGCTAGTTACGCCTCGGCGTATTTTTTTATTACACGATACCAATACCCGCCCGTACCCCGCCCGAATCGTACTGATTCGGTACGGGCGGGCGAAGCGGCACGTTCGGGCGGGCAAGAATAAAGACGAATGTGCGAATGACACGAAAAGAGAAAAATAAAGGTTTCCATTCGCGTCATTAGTGTTATTCGCCCCCCCATTCGTAATTTGTGTCGAGTTAAGTAATTATGCAAAGAGATTATCCCCTCGAAAAAGTCCGCAATTTCGGAATCATTGCTCACATTGATGCTGGCAAGACCACCACGTCCGAGCGCATTTTGTATTACACCGGCATGATTCACAAAATCGGCGAGGTGCATGAGGGTGAAACGACCACTGATTGGATGGAGCAGGAGCGCGAGCGGGGTATCACTATCACCGCCGCGGCCATTACCTGTTTTTGGAACCCGACCTACATGTCAAAAATCCCGAGTCCCGAGGGATCGAAGGAGGATGAATCCAAGAAACATCGTTTCAATATTATTGATACTCCCGGGCACATTGACTTTACAATTGAAGTGAAGCGATCCCTTCGAGTGCTCGATGGCGCGGTGGTTGTCTTTGATGGCGTGGCTGGTGTTGAGCCGCAATCAGAAACAAACTGGCGTTATGCCGATGACGGCAATGTGCCTCGTGTTTGTTTCATCAACAAACTCGATCGCATGGGAGCTTCTTTCGAACATTCCTACGCGTCCATTCTTGATCGTCTCAACAAAAACGCCGTGCGCATGCAGATTCCGATGGGTGCGGAAGAAAATTTTCAAGGGGTTATCGATCTTCTTAAAATGAAGGCCTACTATTTTGAAGGCGAGAAGGGAATTAATGTTATTGAAAAAGAAATTCCTGCGGAATTTCTTGAAGAAGCCAAAAAATATCGCCATGAGTTGGTTGAAAGAGCGGTTGAGCATGATGATGCGATGATGAGCGCGTATCTTGAAGGTAAGGAATTTACAGTCGAAGAACTCAAAGCTGTCATCCGAAAGGCCACTATTGCCAACAAACTTTTTCCGGTTTTTACCGGTTCCGCTTTGAAGAATAAAGGGGTTCAGTTGGTGCTCGATGCCGTGGTGGATTATCTACCGAGTCCGCTCGACGTGCCACCAGTTAGAGGCATTGATCCGAAAACAGGGGGAGAACTTCATCGGCAAACTTCTGATACTGAAGCATTTTCCGCGCTGGTATTTA
>MHRY01000049.1 GCA_001822675.1 Candidatus Taylorbacteria bacterium RIFCSPLOWO2_01_FULL_45_34b | reverse complement strand
CAGAGAACGGAAATTAAAGAACAGAATGGGACGGAAAAGAAGATTTAGAGTCGTGAGCTTTCAAAGTAACGCCCTTGCTTCTTTTGCTAAAATACCTTATTATTCAAGCATGAATATTCGCAAAAATAACAATCAATATTTCACGGCTTTTTTTGAAAAGAATGAGCTCGGCGGTTATACAGTAACCGTCCCGTCTTTGCCTGGTCTAGTGACTGAAGGCCGAACAATCGAAGAGGCTACAAAGATGGTTCGCGATGCCATCAAATGCTATGTTGTTGGATTAAAGAAAGCCAAAGAAAAAATCTTTCCAGAGAGCGAAGTTGGCAGTTTCAGGATTGCTGTGTCGGTCTAGTAATGGTATTAGACATGCCGAAATTACCCGTTCTCACTCCGCGTAAACTTCTTAAGATTTTTATCAAGACTGGTTTCTATATTCATCATCAGTCGGGTAGTCACGCAAACCTTCGTCATGTGAGTAAACGTCATTTGCATGTTGTTATTCCGATTCATTCGAGAGATCTTGCCCCCAAGACTCTGAAATCAATTCTTGTTCAGGCAGAGATTTCAGCGCAAGAACTCAAGGATATTTTATAGAAACGATTCTTTCATCTTTCATGCTAACGTTCCTCGATTCTGCAGGTTAGACCTGCAGAATCCACTGAAACTATTTCTGATGCGATAAAGCCTTGATTTTCTGTTTCTTTTTGCTATTATATTCGTATGAAAAGCTATACGTATAGGGTAATTATAGAACCAGACGGCAAAGCATATCACGGCTTTGTCCCTGCTTTGACGGGCTGTCATACCTGTGGGGACACCATTGAAGAGACGCGAACAAATCTGCGCGATGCTATTTCCCTCTATCTTGAAAATCTTAATGAAAATAAAAGCGTTATTCCGGAAGAAAATAGTTTGGAATCTTTTGAAACAGTAGTGATGAAAAGTTCTGTGTATGCCTAAACTACCGGCGATTTCAGGCAAGAAGCTTGTTCAGATTCTTGAACGCTCCGGTTTTGTAGTGAAGCGTTCATCAAGTAGTCACTTTTTGTTGGAGCATGCCGATGGGCGAGTAACTACTATTCCGCTTCACGCGAACAAGGATCTGCCGAAGGGTACACTCAAAGCTATCTTGCGGGATATAGAAATTACTAACGATCAGTTGCAAAAATTACTCTAAGGATTATCTTTCGACGACAGAGTCTACGACTACAGATTGCTCTCCGGTTATCCGCGTATCCCAATTTTGCCCACGGTACTCCGTGGCTGCAAAATTGAGGATACCGCGCCCTCTCCCAAGCCGAAATAAGGCAACTCTACAATATGTGGAGGTAGTATCGATTCTGCAGGTCAGACCTACAGAATCTGTAGGTCTGACCTGCAGAAGTCCTCCTCCCTCAGTCGAATCTCGTTGACGAGGTTCGACTGAGGGTTGGTTCTTCCGACTTGATTTTTTCTTGCATTTTGAATACTATATCGATATGAAGAAAATGCTTTCAAAAAATCTAACGCTCTCCGTCGTGGTGGAGAAGGATGACACTGGTTATGTGGCCGAGTGTCGCGAACTTCAGGGTTGTTATACGGAAGGTAAGAGCTACGAAGAAGCGATAGAAAATATTAAAGAAGTTATTGAGCTTCATCTTGAAGATCGTGTTGACCGAGGAGATTTGCGTATTGGGGATTTTGTTCAAGGGAATGTTTCTTTAACTACTTTTTCTTTCGTACCTCCTTCTCGTTATGTCGCCAAAGCAAAAGTTGCTTAACGCCAGAGAATTGACCTCACTTGCAAAACAAGTAGGTTTTGTGTTGTCTCGTCAAAAAGGTTCGCATATGATTTTCTAACACGCGACGGGAACTCGTCTTACCATTCCTGACCATGGCTCAAAACCGCTTCACCCGAAAATAGTCAAGAGAATTTTGAAAGATATTGACGATGCGACCACTCCGTAGTTTTTTTGTTGACAGCGTCCGTATCTATAACAGGGCACTCACTGCTTCTGAAGTATTACAGTTGTATAATACGGGTAGATAGAACACCGCACCGGCCAAAAGTTTTTTTCTGCCTGCCCGCCATCGCCAAGCCTCAGGCGACGGCAGGCGGGCTGAAAAAACTTTCAGCCCTTCCTTACAGGAACAGTACACCTTTTCGATTTTTACTTCGCTTAAGAAAGCTTATAAAAATCTGAAAAGGTCTTTCGTTGCTCCAAGTATTCGCAACTCAACCTCGCCCCGTCGGGCTCCGGCCTTGCGAGTCACGAATATTCGCCTGCTGGCGAATTTCGCTACCCCGTCTCGGCGCGTCCGCCTCCGACCTTTGATTGCTCCAAATCTTCGCAATCAAACTCCATGTTTTCGCTTCTCACCCTCTCCGCTTCCGAAATCACGCAACTCTACAATATGGGGAGGTAATAATCATCCCGGATATTACGAAGGTCTAACCTTCGTAATTCTTTTCAGTAATACCTCTCGAAAACATTGTATCTTTTGCAAATGTTTTGAATTCGTTATTATTTCTAAAGATATCGCCGAGCACATCCTTATCAATTATTGGTGACTGTCTATCACTTGCATAATCAGCAAGACTAGAAAATTGATACTGAAGAGACCATGAGAAAGCTTTGTCAAAATTTTGCATAGCGATTTCCATTCCGCCTGGGTATAATTCAAAACTATTTTTCACCATTATATAGATCGCTAGTCTCCTCATGTATTCATCAGTTTCAATTGTCATACCTTTGTAGGAACCCTGAAATATACTTCCCTTGCCTTTGTATTTTCTGTTGAAGCTCATAGTCATACTCCCGCACACCCCTCTCATAAAAGTAGAAATACCCCCTTCTTTGATTTCCTTGAGTATCAGATGAAAATGATTTGGCATGAGTATGTAGACTAGAATTTTCACAAGCGGTTTTCGATCTGGCCACAATGATGGCCGTTCAAAAAGGGGAATTTTTTGCCGAAACAAATCATCCTCCCAATTATCACTTCTGTATTCATCGTTGAGGTAGAAGAGTGTTTTTATAAATCTCCACCTGTCTTCTTCGTCTCGTACGATCTCTGAACCACGACCGCCTCGTTTTATTGCATGAACGTATGAATCAACTCCGAATGGTTCCACTCGCATATTTCTATAATACTATATCTTGACCCCGAAGGTCTAACCTTCAGAATCTGAAGGTTAGACCTTCGGGGTCACAACTCGCAAGTGAAAGTGAAGGAAACTTTTGCCCCACCAATCTAACCCGGCTCTGACGTGGTGACAATAAAAGCCCCGATTGGTTTCGGGGCTCTTGGAGGAAAGTGATTTTTTAATCATCTTTCCGGAAAATTGGGAACCTCGGCTCTCCGGCGGTTCCCTGAACTTTATTTCCGAAGCGTACCCCTTGGTACGTTGGATGTTGTTTCCGCACTTCCTTGAGGGCGGATGGGTTTCGTGTGGGGGGAAGATCCAATGAGAACTTCGTTTGGTCTCCCTCCTCCCGGGAAGGTGCTATTCATAATGTAAAACTAGCATACTCTGGCACTTTTTGTCAAGGTCAGTGTGCAGTAATCAATTATAACAATTCAGTATATAATAATAAGATGAATCCCGTTAGAGACCGCGGTCGCGATATGCTAATTGGGAATGGATGTGAAAAGTGAGAATTAACAATCTATATTATTTGACAGAACAGCGGTTAACCGCGACCTGTCTCTAACGGGATGAAAAAAATACGAGTTGCCATAAATGGATTTGGCCGAATCGGCCGCGCGTTTTATAAGTTAGCAAAGGAGCGCAAAGAAATCGAGGTTGTGGCCGTAAACGATCTTGTCAGTAAAGAAAGTATGGAGTACCTTTTGAAGTACGATACGGTCTATGGCGCGAGCCCTTACACTTTGGATGGTGTCAAGTATTTGAACGAAAAGGAGCCGATAAAACTACCGTGGAAAGAGATGGATGTTGATGTGGTTGTTGAATCTACTGGACTGTTTACCTCGACAGAAAAAGCCCAGGTTCATATTGACGTTGGGGCGAAAAGAGTAGTCATCACGGCGCCAATAAAAGACGATGCTTCGCCGACTGTTCTTTTGGGAATAAATGAGGATAAATTGGCAACATGTAAGATCAGTTCGAATGCTTCATGTACGACGAATGCCGGTAGTCCGCTTTTGGCTATTTTAGACGAAGCACTTGGAGTTGAAAAAGCCCTTCTTAATACGGTGCATGCGTACACAGCTAGTCAAGCGCTTGTTGATGGACCGAGTAAAAAGGATTTACGCGAAGGTCGGGCGGCGGCGCAAAACATTGTGCCGTCTTCAACTGGCGCGGCAATTGCGGTGACAAAAGCAATGCCTACACTCGGGAATCTTTTTGACGGCATTTCAATTCGGGTGCCCGTGGTTGTTGGCTCAATTGTGGACGTAACATTTGTTTCAAAGAAAAATACGACAGCGGAGGAGGTGAATAAGATTTTGCGGGGCGCCGCGGCGGCGCCGCGCTGGAAAGGAATCTTCACCGTTACCGACGAGCCGATCGTTTCTTCCGACATAAAGGGAAACCCGCACGCCTCCATCGCTGATCTCTTTTTCACCCGCGTTGTTGGCGGCAATTTAGTCAAGGTGCTTGCGTGGTATGACAATGAAATGGGATACGCATACACTTTAGTTGCGCATGTCATAAAGACAGGGTGGATCACAGACTGAAAATAAAATTATGCTTTTTCTAAAGCAAAAAAAACAAGCGGGTGCCAAACGCGGCTTCACTTTGATCGAGCTTTTGGTCGTCATTTCCATTATCGGTCTGCTTTCCTCGATAGTCTTGGCAAGCCTAAATACCACTAGGTCAAGAGCGCGGGATGCCAAGCGTCTTTCCGAATTTCGGCAAATCCAAAGTGCGCTCGAATTGTATTATAGTAAATACGGCATATACCCTGCGGGGAGCGGGAATGAATGCGGTGGCTGGGATGGTGACGGCGCAGGAGGAGATGGCCAGTTTATTGGGGCGCTGCAGACCGAGGGTTTCATGGGAGCAGTCCGTGACCCTATCGGAAGCAGTTGCCGATATCAGTATATTCAACGGAAAAGCGGCGCGGGGTATCAACTTATAATGACGTCTGAAAATAACATTTCGAATCATCCAACCTGTTCTCTAGAAAGTCCTACGTACTACTGTGTTGAAATTAATTATCCGTAAGTACCAGGACCCATCTCAAAATAAACCAATAAAAATATGAGCGGACTTGGCTATCAAACAACAGAATTTCGGTCAAAAACAGAGTTTCGTCAGTCGCTCGTACTTATAGTACGTCTCCTTCCTCATTCTCTGTTTTTGCCTCGAAATTATGTTGTTTGTTTTAGCCATTTATTTTGAGATGTGCTCTATGAATATTTTGATCGCGTCAGATCACGCCGGGTTCGAACTTAAGAAAAAACTTTACGAGCATCTAAAAAAGCGTGGTTTTGAGGTTATTGATTATGGCCCGCACGAGCTTGATAAAGACGATGACTATCCCGATTTCGTGGCGCCGGTCGCGGAGGAAATATCAACTAACCCAAAAGAGCGGGGAATTATTATTGGTGGCTCGGGTCAAGGAGAAGCGATTGTCGCCAATCGTTTCTCGGGGATTCGAGCTGTCGTTTTCAATGGTCAGTATGAGCCGAAAGATGGTCGAACAGTTCCCAACGAAATTGTTATTTCTCGGGAGCACAATGATTCCAATATTCTCTCCCTCGGCGCGCGGTTTTTGAATGAGCGGGAGGCGATTGAGGCAGTCGATCTCTGGCTTAAAACCCCTTTTTCCAATGAGGAAAGACATAAGCGGCGGATACAGAAAATAGACAATAGGTATGTAGAAAATAGTGAAGAATGAAAGTCCATAATTATCAAAAATTAAAAATGTGGCAGAAAAGCATGAACTTGGTTGAATAAAAATTCTCCTAGGTCGAACCTCGTTAGACGAGGTTCGACCTAGGAGAAACAAAATATGATCGAAATCATTCCGGCGATTATTCCCAAAAACCTCGAAGATCTCGAAGAGAAAATGTCGAGCGTGCGAAAACTTGTTCCGCTCGTTCAAGTGGATGTGTTAGATGGAAGTTTAGTGCCAGCTCGAAGCTGGCCATATCAATCATCCTCCAAACCAGACACTTTTTTCGAACATATAGTAAAAGAGCAAGAAGGTTTTCCATTTTGGCAGGAGTTAGAATTTGAAGCTCATCTTATGGTTCGCGAACCCGAGCGCATCATTTCAGACTGGATAGCGGCTGGCGCGACTAGAATCATTGTGCAACTCGAGGGAGTTTCCGATTTTCAAAAATTATTTGACGTTGTTGATGGCAAAGTGCCGCTTGGCGTCGCTCTTGCGCTCGATACGCCAATTGAAAAACTTACGCCTATTGTGGAGAAGATAGAAGCGATTCAATGCATGGGATGGAATTTCAAAGAACTCGGGCATCAAGGGCGACCATTTGATGAAAGAACATTTGATACAATTCGGCGATTGCGAGAGCTGTACCCTACAGTTATACTTAGTGTTGATGGGGGAGTGAATCTCGAGAATGCCCCAAAACTGATTGAAGCAGGAGTGAGTCGGCTTGTTGTTGGCTCGGCGATTTTTGCGAGTGATAATCCCACAGAAACAATCAAAACATTTCAAAATTTATAATTTCCAATTTTACAATGAATTTTCAGTGATTTAATTTTCAAACTGGAATTTTTTTGAAAATTGAAAATTTTTAATTAAAAATTTCTTCGTGTTATGCTTACCGATCAAAAAATTAAGGAACTAGAACTCAAAGCAAATGAGATTCGGGAAACACTCATTGAGGCGCTGGTAGAGGCAAAATCTGGCCATACCGCGGGTCCGCTTGGCATGGCAGATATTTTCACTGCGCTCTATTTTCATATTTTGAAACACGACCCTATGCACCCAGATTGGCCGGAGCGTGACCGACTAGTGCTTTCAAACGGGCATATCTGTCCGGTCTTATATTCGGCAATGGCACACGCTGGATATGCCGATGTTGATGAGTTTAAGAAAACCCTTCGAAAATTCGGCTCAAAATTTCAAGGCCATCCACATCGAGATTTTTTCCCCGCGCTCGAAACGAGCTCGGGGCCACTAGGAAGCGGTCTGTCACAGGCGACCGGCATGGCTTTGGCAGAGCGGATTAATTACAACCAAGGTCGAACCTTGGATCAGGGGAAAGGTTCGACCTTTGGAGACAAATTTATTTACTGTTTAATGTCTGACGGCGAGCTCGATTGTGGCAACAGCTGGGAAGGAGCGATGCTTGCGGGCAAAGAAAAACTCGGCAATCTTATTGCCATTGTTGACCGCAACAACATTCAGATTGATGGCTTTACCGAGGACATCATGCCGCTTGAGCCGCTCTCGGACAAATGGCAGGCATGGAACTGGCACGTGCAAGAGATTGACGGACACGATTTTCGCGCGATTGACGAAGCCGTCAATCGCGCTAAAGCAGTTTTTGACCAACCTTCAGTAATTATCGCGCGCACAATTCCCGGCAAAGGAGTCAAAGAATTTGAGCGGAAATATGAATGGCACGGCAAACCGCCAAACAAGGAAGAAGCGGAGATGGCTTTGGCAGAACTCCGGACATTGGGAGGGAAAATAAGAAGTGAGCATGAGTAAAGAAATTTTTAATTTTACAATTTTCAATTTTGCAATGAATTTTCAACGATTAAAAATTTTTTAATCAAGACATTTCGGGTTTTGATTGAAAATTGTAAAATTAAAAATTGAAAATTACATCACCACATGCTTAATCCCAATCAAAAACTTAATTCCAAACTGTTTGACTCCGGAGTTGAACAAGCCCCAATACGGAAAGGATTCGGTGAAGGTTTGCTTGCCGCTGGGGAGGCGGACGAGCGGGTAGTGGGGCTCTGTGCGGATTTGACCGAGTCAACGCAGATGCATTTGTTCAAAAATAAATTCCCGAATCGCTTTATTGAAATTGGTGTGGCGGAACAAAATTTGGCGACGGTCGCGAGCGGCATGGCCGCCATGGGCAAAATTCCTTTTATCACTTCGTATGCCATGTTTAGCCCGGGCAGAAATTGGGAGCAGATTCGTACCACCATTTGTTATAATGACCGACCGGTGAAAATTGCCGGAAGCCACGCCGGAATTTCAGTTGGTCCCGACGGAGGCACGCATCAGGCAGTCGAAGATATCGCGATTATGCGGGTGATGCCTAGAATGGTTGTAATTTCGCCATGTGATGCTATTGAAGCCAAGAAAGCTACCATTGCCGCCGCTAAAACAAATACACCTGTTTATATTCGTCTGGCGCGCGAAAAGACGCCGATTATCACCACTCTCGATACACCGTTTGAAATCGGCAAGGCGGAGGTATTTTATTCTTCAAGGTTCGACCTTAAATCTGAAGAAAGGTTGAACCTTGGAAGTGTCGGGATTATCGCAACCGGCGCACTTCTCTACAAAGCTCTCAAAGTCGCACGCGAACTTGAAAAAGAAAAGATCGGTGTAACGGTGCTTAACATTGCCACCATAAAACCTTTGGACGAAAAAGCGATTGTGAAATTAGCGAAAGAAACAAAAGCTCTCGTGACAGTTGAAGAGCATCAAATTCATGGCGGACTTGGTTCTGCGGTAGCTGAAGCCCTTGCGCGCGAGTATCCCGTACCAGTTGAGTTTATCGGTGTTCGTGATTTGTTTGGCCAATCTGGTTCACCCGAACAACTTTTGGAACATTACGGAATGGGTGAAAAACATATATATGATGCCGTGAGAAAAGTACTGAAGAGGAAGGCGTGATAAAAAGTTGCGCGGGTAAACCCGACGAGCTTCTTGAGCACTACGGTATGGGTGAGTCACATATTAAAGAAGCGGTTAGGAAGGTAATAAAAAGAAAAACCAATTTTATTTAAAGGATAAGTTTAAAATTTCCCGCGTGTCTATTTCCCCCAAATGTGATTTTTGTAAAAGAGAACTCATCCAAGTTGGTGGGCTTCTTTTTTCGCCACCAACAAAAGAGGGGAAGGTTCGTAAATATCACCTCTGTCGGTCGTGTTTTAGAAGGATTATCCGAATTACAGAATGGACAGTTACTGAAATGGAAGATATTTTGAGTCTTGGGCCGAAATGGTTTAACTACACTAAAAAAGTAAAAAAGAAAAAGCATTAAGAAAACTATTTTGCTCTAAGTTCTATCGAGAACGTTGCCCCTTTTCCTTCACCTTCGGATTCCGCCCAAATTTTCCCGTCATGTCGCTCAATAATATGTTTGGCGATGAAAAGGCCGACCCCCATACCTTCGGTATCGGTGGCAGTCGCTTTTTTGCTCCTGAAAAATTTACTGAATACCAGGCTCAAATCTTCTTTGCCGATGCCGATGCCGGTGTCTTGAATTGAGAAAAGAATATCCTTGGCCTTTTTTGTAATATGTATGGTGATGGAGTTTCCGGTAGGAGTGTACGAGAGGGCATTTTCAAAAAGAACCTGTATGACAAAGCCCATCCGTTTTTTATCCATAAGGATTTCCGGCACATTATCATCAATAAGGAGATGAAGTATCAGTCTTTTTTCTTCGATCTGTCTTTGATATTCATGGATAATTCCTTGCGCTACACTGGCAAGATTGGCTAATTCAAACTTGTACAAGTAGTTACTTCTTTCAGAGTCAGCTGTTTCAGTCAGGATATTAGTGAGCTCAACCAGCCGCAGATTCGCGTTTTTTATCCCCGCGATCGCCGCCATGCGTTCTTTTTCAGATTGGACTCCGAGGAGGCTGTTGACTGACCAGCCGATATAGGTAAGCGGGGTGCGGAATTTATGGGTTACCACGTTGACGAATTCATACTTTAAAACGTCCGCCTCCTCGGTTCTTTTCCAGACGAAATGAGCAACGCCGATCGCGATAAAGCCGGAGGCTATTGGAATAATGAATGGCGAAAATCCGGGTACATGGTTTGTTATGTATTCGTTGATGGTATTAATAACAATAATGAACAGACTGACTCCCGCGACACTGACTCCATAGAGGAATGCTTTTTTTGCTATGAGGTGGAGATCAATGAGGTCATATTTAAAAATCGCATAGCCAAGAAATACCCCATAAAACCAAAAAAGTGAGGATAGAAATGGGTCAAAGGGAATGCCGTAGAGAGGCAAAAGGGGAGTCAGGCCGGTAGTATAGCCGGCGATGATCGCGAATAAAAAGTATTTTAAACGGTTCCGTAGAATATAGCCGGCCCTGCGGTAGATTCGTATATAATGATAGAATAGCGAGATAAGTATGCTAAAAAAGTAGATATCAGAGAGGAAATAGAGGTCGCCTCGATTATAGTAATTTGGGAAGTAGAAAATCGGTTTTGAAGGCAGCATGAAATGATCGGGGAAAAACATGAAGAAGGCAAATAGGGCAATACCGGCGGCATATATCGCGAACAGACTTTTTCTTTTCTCGCGAATTTTATCAGCGACGCAAAAAAGCAGATGAAGATTGAGCGGAACGATAAACATTGTCGCCGCGTTCAGCATGAAAAAAGTTCTCGAGAGATTTACGTTCTCAATGTTGATTCCTAGGAGGTGGGAAACTTCAAAAATGGTGGCGAAGAGCATTAAGATAAAGAAAACGATATTTTTCTCCTGCTTCGGCCCTCGGAGATATACAAAAATACCAAGTCCCAACGATATAACGATGGAGATGGTAAAACCGGCGTTAGTAATAAGCAACCTCGGATCCATTATATTTTTTGTGTTTTATAGTGTGGCGGTTTTTCGGTGAGCAATTTTTCTAGTTGTTCTTTGGTGAGCAGACCTTTTTGCGCGCCGACATATTGAACCACAGACATCGGGTTTATGGGCGCCCATAGGAGTGCGTCGAGCGGGGTTTTTCCGAATATAAGCGCACTTGCGAAGGTTGAAGCGAATGAATCGCCACAGCCCGTTCGCTCGTATGGAGGTTTTGGATCAGGATATATTGGCATAAAATAATTATCGGCATCATATCGCATGCACGCACCTTTTGGGCCGTCGGTAATAAGCACGATTTTGGGCCCGAGCGCGCGTATGTTTTCGAGAAGATTTTGTATAGGAGCGTCCTTCTGTAAAATCTTTTTGGCTTCTTCCATATTACATACAAACACCTCGGCTCTTTTGAACAGTTCCGGCAGCTTTTCGAACCCAAGCTCGATTTGAAACGTGCCGGGTTGGTAGAGCAGTTTTGTTTCCGGATTTTTGTCGAGCCAGTCGATTATTTCGCGGTGGTAGGGAAGCGAGGCTTTGCCAAGCGAGGAGAGATAGAGCCATTTTGTTTTGGGGAGTTTGGGCAGATGATAGTTGAAGGCTTGGTGTTTGACTAAAATGGTGCGTTCATCTTCGTACCACAGTACGTAATGATAGTTTGTTTCTTTTCCTTTCTCGATGGTGACGTACTTCGTCTCGACTTTTTCTTTTTGAAGCGTCGAGAGACACTCGCTACCGTTTTGATCATCTCCAATATTTGAAACGAGGAGCGAGTGTAGGCCAAGCCTTGCGGCGGCAGTGGCCGCGTTCGGGCTATTTCCCACTCCACGGACAACCTCAACAGATTCGTAGGGAACTTTCGCCGCGAAATCCATGCAAATTTGGCAGTTTTCTTTATTGACGTCGCAATGAACACTGGCGTCATGGAGACGTATAAAGGCATCGGTGGTAACGTCGCCGATCGCCACAAAATCAAACTCTTTTTCCATTTCATAATTGTATCATCTTTGGATATTGCGTACAGGATCCGTTGTGGTATTCTTTTTGCAGGAAAGGATGATGTTTCTATGAAAATCTCTTGGTTTTCTCTCAATGCTCTTTTTAAGTTGTTTTTGTGGTCTCTGGCGGTTGTCGTCGGTACAATTCTCGCGCTTCTGGCTGGTCTTTGTTCTTTCATTCATGATAGGGTGGTTGGGGCAAAATTTCCTCAAAATCAGGATGAATGACGGAAGGTCTTCCAAAGGTGTGTGTTCCGTCTCGGGACCCACACTTTTTTTTTAAATAAACTCGCTTGCACGAGTTTATGATACAATAATTCCATGAAAGTCCTGCGTCAGTGTATTAAAGAAGCCCATGATAAAAAAGTTGCCATTGGCCACTTTAACATCTCAAATCTTGAGGGCTTGTGGGCAATTTTTCGGGCGGCGAAGAATTTAAGCGTGCCAGTTATCATCGGTGTCTCCGAAGGCGAGCGTGATTTTATCGGTGTTCGGCAAGCGGCCGCATTAGTTCAAAGTCTTCGCGAAGAACACGATTACCCGATATATCTCAACGCCGACCACACTTATTCATTTGATCGGGTCAAAGAGGCCATTGATACCGGTTTTGACGCCATTATTTTCGACGGCACGGAATTGCCGTTTGAAAAAAACATGAAAGTGGCGAGGCAGTGTGTCGAGTATGCTCGCGCCTGCGGCCGTGATGTCATTGTCGAAGGTGAACTTGGTTTTATCGGCAAATCTTCAAAAGTGCTCGATGGTATTCCGGCCGGTGTTAAAATTTCG
This sequence comes from Candidatus Taylorbacteria bacterium RIFCSPLOWO2_01_FULL_45_34b, assembly GCA_001822675.1. Classification (GTDB taxonomy): domain Bacteria; phylum Patescibacteriota; class Minisyncoccia; order Phycocordibacterales; family DSPV01; genus 01-FULL-45-34b. Next base: position 1,863 of record MHRY01000049.1, on the reverse strand, counting down.
GAGGAATATTTGACCAAGTCGGAGGAAGCGGCGAAATTTGTTAAAGAAACTGGCATTGATTTGCTCGCACCCGCGGTCGGGAATATCCATGGGATGCTCAAAGGCGGAGTGGATCCAGCTCTTAATGTTAAAAAGGTCAAAGAAATTTACGAGGCTGTTGGCATCCCACTTGTTCTCCACGGCGGTTCCGGTAACAGCTCTGCCGATGTTTCTGCCGCCATCAAAAATGGCGTTTCCATTGTTCACATCAATACCGAACTTAGGGTCGCGTACCGCAAAGCCCTTTCACTTTCGCTTCAAGAAAATCCCGATGAAGTTGCGCCCTATAAATATCTGAAACCAGCTCTGCAAGCAATAGAAAAAGTGGTGTTAGAGAAGCTGAGGGTTTTTAATAGCTAAGATAATTTTCAATTTTTAATTTTACAATTTTCAATCAAAACCAGAAATGTACAATGTTACAATGAAAAAATCTGCCATTCCGTTTGAAAATTCATTACCAAATTGAAAATTGTAAATTGTAAATTAAAAATTATATAGGTATGTCTAAAAAAATCTACATCACCCGCCGTATTCCAGAGAATGGAATCAAAATGTTGCAAGATAAAGGATTTGAACTTGATATCAATCCGAAAAATAGGCCGCTTAGCGAGAAAGAGTTAATAAAAATTTTGAAGAAAAAGCAGTACGATGGTGTACTATCTCTTTTAACTGACAAGATAAACGCGGCAGTTTTTGATGCCGCGCCAACTGTTAAGATTTTTGCAAACTATGCGGTTGGTTTTAATAATATAGACGTCGCCGAAGCCAAGAAGCGGGGTATTACCATTACCAACACACCTGGTGGATTAACCGAGAGTGTGGCTGAACACACCTTTGCCCTTATTCTGGCTTTGACTTGTCGTGTTGTAGAAGGTGACACGTTTGTCCGTAAAGGTAAGTACAGTGGTTGGGATCCGATGCTTTTGCTCGGGGTGGATTTGATCGGGAGGACACTCGGTGTTCTTGGCACGGGGCGTATTGGCGCGGACGTGGTTCATAAAGCGGTGCGGGGTTTCAAAATGAAAGCTGTGTACTACGATGTTGTACGAAATGAGAATCTTGAAAAAGAATATGGTGCTGTGTTTATGAACACACCGGAAGAAGTTTTGAAACAGGCCGATGTCGTTTCTGTCCACGTGCCGCTTATGGAATCAACACGGCATCTCATCAATGCCGAACGTTTGAAGTTGATGAAACCGACGGCCTATCTGGTCAACACCTCTCGCGGGCCGGTTATTGACGAGAAAGCTTTGGTGGAGGCTCTCAAAAAAGGGCAGATTGCCGGAGCAGGCCTCGACGTGTTTGAAGACGAACCAAAACTTGCCAAAGGTCTCGCCAAGCTCTCAAATGTAGTGCTCACTCCGCATATTGCTTCAGGTACAATCGCCGCGAGAGAAGAGATGGCACATATGGCGGCGGAAAATCTCGTCGCCTTTTTTGAGGGTAAGGTGCCACCGAATTTGGTAAAGTAGTGTTTCTGCAGGTCTAACCTACAGTTTCTGTAGGTTAGACCTGCAGAATTTCAGATGAAGAGCGAATTTTGCGCAGTTTACTTTTTATTCAGAAAAGACCATAATAAAATCAGATTTATAACTCATTTACCTGCGGTCTCTGTCGCAGGGGGATTGATTTTTTTATACTATATTTTAATTTTCATGAATACAAAAAATCGGTCTAATACCCCTTTTGGGTTGCTAATCTTCCTCTCCTGCCAATATTTCTTCTATCATTTTGTATCAGGGCTTGTTAGACAATAATTAAGTGTTACCGAAATCAGTATTCATATCGTATCACTTCTTGTGAATTTTGCTCCGCGAAAAAGCT
>MHRY01000048.1 GCA_001822675.1 Candidatus Taylorbacteria bacterium RIFCSPLOWO2_01_FULL_45_34b | reverse complement strand
AAAGAGCGCCGAGTAATAGTGGAAGACGCGCTTGGCTTGAAGCTCTATCAATATAAAAAACAGGAAAGCGAACGCAAACTCGAAAAAACTAAAGAGAATATCAATTCAGTCCATTCGCTCCGGCGGGAAATCGCGCCGCATCTCAAGTTTTTGAAAAAGCAAGTTGAGAAGGTGGAGCGAAGCGCTCTTCTCAAAAAAGAGTTGACCGCGCACTATTGTGATTATTTCAAACGCGAGGATAGTTATTTGAAAGGCCAGCGCGCTTTCATCGAAAAGGAGCAGAAAATTCCTAAGGAAGAACTGGCCAAGCTCGAGCGGGAACTGACGAAAACCAAAAGCCTGCTCTCGGATTCGAACGCGAGTGACAAGAAAAGTCGGGGAGTGATAGAATTTGAAGAGAAACTCCGTGCGATTCGGGAGAGAAAAGATTCATTACTTCGCGATCTTGGGAGGCTTGAAGGCGAGATTTCTTCAGAGAATAGGCGAATTCTTAAATTCAAGGAGCAGACGGCGATGAACCTTCACAAAACTGTGCTACTTAAAGAAGTTGAATCGCTTCAAGATAGTTTCGAAACGGAAATCAGAAAAGCCGAAAGAGAAGAAAGTCTTCCGAAGTTGCGGGAGATTTTGCGTTTCATTCGTGAAGCTTTGTCTGAATTTATTTCAAAAAATCGCTTTGGTGGTCAGGAAAATCTTCTGACCAAAGAAGCGGAAGAAACTGTCCAAAAACTGACGAAAGAAAGGGTGACGCTGGAGAAGAATATTGAGACGGCGAAAATCGAGGAAGATAAGCTTTACAAATCGTATGTTGAGCTTAAGGATGAAATCGAAAAGGAAAAAGATACCAGTCGCGATGCCGAAAAAGAGCTTTTCCGCATCATGGCCAAAGAGCAGGAGTATTCTGGGCGATTGCATGAGCTTCGTGGTTTGGATGAGAAATTAAAACTTGAAGAGGCAGATTTCAAGCGCGAACTTGCAGAGGCTGCCGCGCTTATCGGCCGAAGCGCGCTTGATTACGACGTTGTTGTTTTGCGGGACAGCGTTGGTGCGATTCTGACCGCGGAGCAAATTGTGGCTGAACCACGAAGCGTTCAAGTAGAAAAGCGGCGGGCTATTGAAAAATTAAAAATTCGGATCGAGGAGCTTGGCGGTGGAGGAGGCGCGGACATTCTCAAGGAATACAAAGAAGCCGAAGAGCGAGACCAGTTTTTGGAGCGAGAAATTGGTGATTTAGAAAGAACTGCCGAATCCCTCCAGTTTCTTATTGTTGAACTTGAGACGAGACTTGATGTCGAGTTTAAAGAAGGAGTGCGGAAAATCAATGCCGAATTTGGCAATTTTTTCAAACTTATGTTTGGCGGCGGTGATGCCTCTTTGGAAGTTATCCGCGAAAAGAAAAGAAAGAAAGCCAGTGTGGACGATATGGAAGAGATGCTTTCTGCCGCAAGGGAGAGCGAATCTTTGGAAGAGGAGGAACAAGACAAAGAGGGAATTAATATCACTGTTAGTTTGCCAAACAAGCGGGTTCGCGGGCTTGAGATGCTCTCGGGCGGCGAACGGGCGCTGACTTCCATCGCGCTTTTATTCGCGATTTCCCAAGTGAATCCGCCGCCGTTTATTGTTCTCGATGAAACTGACGCGGCGCTTGATGAAGCCAACTCGCGGAAGTATGGCAATATGATTGAAAATCTTTCAAAATACTCGCAACTTATTTTAATTACGCACAACAGAGAGACCATGTCTCACGCCGGTGTGCTCTATGGAGTGACTATGGGGGGAGGCGGCGTTTCCAAGTTGCTTTCCATTCAGTTTGAAGAAGCGGCGAGAGTGGCGAAATAACGAATAAGTATAAAGTATTACGTCCCGACAACTACTTCGTAATGTCGAGGATCCTCGATTTTTGCTCACAAAAATCGGGATATAATGTATTAAGCTCCGACGTTCTCGCGGCGAGAAGTCGGAGTCCCGACCTGTTTTTAAATAGCGTCGGGATATAAAGAGGACGAATGAGTAGCAAGCGTTGACATCTGCTAAAAGTTAGAGCAGTATTAAATATAGTTATGAAAATAAGTCTTATTGGTCCCACCAACATCGACAATCTTTCTAAAGCGACAGGCCGATCTGTTGCCGAAATTGAAACACTCGCTGCCGAAATTGGGCGAGAACTTGCTATAGGGGGGCATGAACTCACCACCATGTACAATTACGGCGGGATGCTTAAGGTTGCGGGGGATGCTTACCGTAAGGCCGGAGGGAAATTGCGGATGCTTTACACCAGAAACGACTTCGATTGGGAGACCGTACCGTATCTTTCGAATCTCGCGTTCGCGGACATCCAGCTTGAAACAAAAGATTGGCATGAACTTTTGTGGACACTGATTACAAAAACGGACGTTGTTCTTTGTGTCGGTCTTTCGTCGGGAGTGTTCACGGAGATGGGTTACATGAATTGGAATTTCCAAGAAAAGAAAGGAGCGAAAGCCTTGGTTGGAATCAAAGAACTCATCCGTGGCGGTGAATTTCCAATCGAACTTACGCTTCAAATGCGGGATTTTGCGAGAGTTGTTCCTTTCTCCGAACTAAAAACCGAGTCCTTAAAGAATATTGTTCATAAAGTGAAATAATTAGCAAATAGAAGCGATCGCTTCTATTTGCTAATTTAATATCATGCAGCGACGAAAGTGCTCGCGCTCTTTTTTCGCTTCCTATACAAGCACATAAAAAAACCACCGACAGCGTAAACTGTAATTCGGTGGTTCATGGCGATTTCTCGCCACGTTTAGATTAGCCCGGATAGAGGATGGGATCCCCCGAGCTTTTCCATTAATAAAGGTATAGGAGGTGCCAAATTGATGAAGGTATTGACTAAAATAAATAAGATGGTATTATCTTACCAGATCGGAAGTTAAAACCATGGCCATAAACAAAGGCTCTACAACGCAGAACATCGAAAGACCTTATGAATCTAACAGAAGACAGAATTACCAAATTTCGTGGCCTTATCGAAAATGCGACTGGGAACATTTCAATCGTTATCGCGCAGGTTGACCCCGACGCGCTTGGAGCGGCCCGCGGCATCGCATGGCTCGTAAACCAACTTAGGCCGAAAAATGGTCTCGAAGTGAATACCTTCTACGCTGGGTCAATAAGCCATCCTCAAAATCAAGCGATTGTGAATCGGTTTGATCTCCTCAAAAGGATGAAGCCGATGAAATCGTTCAGTGTCTGCGATAACCACAATGTTATCCTTGTTGATTCATCTTCAGTCACTGATGGCCGGTTACTGGCACAGACAGACCAGAGAATCGATCCATTCATTGTCATCGACCACCATCGTGGCAGTGAAATAAAGGAGAGGGATGAGACCTTTGTTTGGATTGAGGACGTTGGTTCGGCCTCGACAATACTCACTGAACTTATTCAGTCGCTCGGTTTTGGTTTTGGAGACACCAATCAGACTGTCGCCTTGCTTCTTGCTCTCGGCATTCACACCGATACAGGCAGTCTCACCGACTGCTTCGAGCGCGACCGCTTGGCCTACAATGTTCTGACATCGGCGGTCTCGAATCAGGACTTGACGCAACTTTTCCGGTACCCGCTCCCGCAAAGCCATTTTGTGAATGTGGAACGGGCACTTCGAAATAAAGTCGTCCAGGGTGGTAAATTGGTGACGCACATAGGCAAGATCAGCTCATCTGATGGCGATGATCTCTCAAGCATTGCTGATGATCTTATTCGCATGAGCGGGGTCACGCTCGTCGTTGTGTGGGGTATCATCGATAAGATGGTCCGGATTAGTGCTCGGAACGCGGATATCACCAATCCGCTCGACATTTTTCTCCGTGAGCGTCTGCCATCATCATCTTGTGGAGCCAAACTTTCCTCTGATGGAAGGGGAATTGGCGGAGGCAATTTGACCCTCGATCTTGGCGTTTGGATGATCGAAGAGACGACAGAAGAAGTTGTTAGTCTTGTCTCAAAGTGGATTCAGACCAAGATTTTTGAGGTTTGAAAAGAAAAATAAAGAGTTTTATTAAAAAAGCCGCCCCGAGTACATGCTTGGAGCGGTTTTTCTTGTGTCTCTTTTTATAAAAGAAAAACCGGACCCTTCCTTTTCACGAGGAGTGTTGAAAGGAGGGTCCGGTAGCTGTTCCATGTGGACACAACGGGTGCCACACGTCCTAGGATACCCAATCGCCGTTTTTTCTGCAAGTGATTTACATAATAGAAAAACCGGACTCCCCTAAGCGAAGAGTCCGGATTATGCGATGTGAACATTCCAATGTCCACAGGAATTATCATATCGAACTTTCATTTTTATGCAAGTAATTATGCAAAGAAAAAAGCCGGATCCCCCAATCCTCTAGGGAATCCGGCTACCGTGGCCCTTCAGCGTTGTGGAGTTGGTCAAACCTCCACGAAGTTAGGTTATCAAGAATCAAATTTTTATGCAAGAAAAAAGTGGCCGTCCAAGGAGCAGTTGGAGGCCACTCTGAAGACTCGAGACCTTGTCACGCATCTCTTATCTTGCGGGCTAGCTCTTAAGCCGCACTTCTTGTATAGCATAATGGGCAAAATAAGTAAAGAATTCTAAAAGCTCCGAGGCTAAACCTTGCCTGCCCGTTTGAAGTCGGACGCAGGCGGGGATCTACAGAAAGGTTTAGCCTTAGTGGTTATGTAAAGAGGCCGCCCAAGTTTTGCTGGGTGGCCGCGTGTCGGGAGCGAGCCTGTTCGTTGTGCATCTATTGTTTAGAATAGCATATTTTAAGTAAATGCAAAATCCAATATTGAAATCAAAAAGGCCGCTTCCCGTGAACGGAAGACGGCCAGGCGTTATCTGCATAGACTGGACACTTACAAAAACCCCGAGGTTGAACCTTGGATCTACAGAAAGGTTCAACCTCGGGGTTTTTGTAGTAATTAAACACTACAAATTTAACTTGAAATCCAAGGTTTTTCTTTCAATGTCTGCTCCCATGACTGTGAAGCGTACGGGATCACCGAGCGTGTATTTCTTTTTGGTTTTTTTGCCAATGACGCGGTAGTTTTTCTGGTCAATTTCGTAGTAGTCATTCTCGAGGTCTTTGAGGCGGACTAATCCTTCGGATTTTGTTTCGCGATCTTCAACGTAAATACCCCATTCGGTAACACCTGAAACAACTCCGTCAAAAGTCTGACCAACTCGCTCTTTCATGTACTCGACTTGTTTCAATTTAACGGACTGGCGTTCTGCTTCGGCCGCGTCGATTTCGCGATCGGTACTTGCCGCGGCATTTCCTTCAAGTTTTTGGATTGTTTCTGCGCTCATTTTTTTATTTGAAAGATATGCATCGAGGAGTCGGTGTACTAGCGTATCCGGATAGCGGCGAATGGGCGAAGTGAAATGAGTGTAGTAGGGGAAGGCCAGGCCGAAGTGCCCGATATTTTTTGTTGAGTAGATTGCTTTGGCCATGGAACGGATGGCGGCGGTTTTGACGAGGGATTCTTCGCCCTTGCCGCGGATTCTTTCAAAAAGCACGCTGAAGTCTTTGGCTTTCAGTTTTTCTTTGCCGATGGGAAGGTCGTGTCCCAAAGCTTTAACAAAAAGCGCGAGTTCGGTGATGCGATCTTCTTTTGGCAGATCATGAATACGGTAGATAAAAGGTTTACGCATGCCGCTTTCTTTTTCTTTACGATAAATGTATTCCGCCACTTCACGGTTGGCAAGAAGCATCAACTCTTCGACAAGTTTATGCGTGTCGAGGCGCTCTTTTTTGTAGACTCGGAGCGGTCGACCGGTGGCGTCGAGCACGAATTTTACTTCATCTTGCTCAAAATCAATGGCACCTTTTTTGAATTTTTCGGCGCGCAGTTGCTTGCTGATTCCATCTAGAATATTGAGCTCTTCATAGTATCGCCCCGTTTTTTCGTTGAGGATTTTTTGGGCGTCTTCGTAGCTGAATCGTTTGCTTGAGTTGATAATTGTTTTTCCAAACCAGCGCTCTGTCACAATCCAGCCGCGAGAAGTTCGTTTCATAGTAAAAACAGCAGAGAAGGTCAGCTTGTCTTTTCCTTCAAGAAGACTGCAGAGGTTGTCTGACAGTATTGGAGGAAGCATGGGAATGGTTCGGTCGACAAGATAAATCGAACAGCCGCGCGCGCTGGCTTCGCGATCGAGCGGGGTGTTTTCTCGGACATAGTGAGAGACATCGGCGATGTGTACGCCGACCTCATAGGTGTCTTCCGATATTTTTCGAAGGGAGAGGGCGTCGTCGAAGTCTTTGGCGTCGGCGGGATCGATGGTGAAGGTTGGAGTGTGGCGGAAGTCACGTCGGGCCGCGATTTCTGTGGCAGAAATCGCGGCCTCCCTCCCAATTCTATCTGCCTCAGCTTTCACCTCTTCCGGAAAATCAATGGCGAGTCCTTTCTCGAGCACGATTGATTCCATTTCGGCATCATTGTTGCCTTTTTGGCCAATGATTTTTCGTACCACGGCTCTTGGACTTTCTCTCGGATTACTCCATGGTTCCATTTCAACCTGCACTTTTTTGCCAATCATCTCATCATTGCCGCCAACAATTCGCATGGTCACGTACACTCTTTTATCGTCGGTGACAAGAGTGAACTGATCGTCATTTTTTTCAACACTTCCAACAAAACGAGTTCGAGCGCGTTTGATAATGTCTGTTACTGTACCCCTCACTTCTCGTCCTTCTTTTTTATACGAAACGCGGACTGTGTCGCCGTGCAAGGCAGTGTTCATGTTGTCTTCCTCGATTCGAATATCATCTTCAAAATCCGGATGCTCAACAAAACCAACCCCTTTTGAGTTGACACTTATGATGCTTTCCAGGGGTTTATTTGTGTTTCTTTCTTTTTCTTTCCGGCGGGGTTGTTTCATAGAGAGCATAGTAGCAAAATTCAGGCATAATAACCAAACACCCCGCCCGAACGACTACTATCGTTCAGTCGGGCGGGCAAGATACAAACACCAAACAATACCCAATAACCAATCTTCAAACATCGAAGGGAATTTTTTGAATATTGATGTTTGAAATTTGTTTGATTATTGTTTCTTGTTTACTGGAGCTTGCAAAAATGCGCCTTTTTATGCTACATTTTGCGGATGTTAATGATTCGATTACAGCGCGTTGGCCGAAAGAATGTACCCATTTTCCGCGTGGTTTTGACTGATAAGCGAAATTCAACCAAAAGCGGCAAGTATTTGGAGGCCCTCGGCGCCTATGACCCTCGCAAGAATGGCATTAAACAGTTTTCTGCTGACCGGATTAAGCACCTTATGTCTATGGGCGCGAAAGTAACGGATACCATGCACAATCTTCTTTTGAGTGAAAAGATTATCACCGGCAAAAAAATAAATGTTTTGCCCCGAAAGAGCCCGCCGAAGAACAAGGAACCAGCTTCAGGAGCTTCCGAAGCTTCAAAAGCTTCGGAAGAGGTAAAGGTTGAAGAAAAGAAAGAAGAGCCAGTCCCCGAAACTCCAAAAGCCTAAAATTTAAACAAACTGCCCCCGTCCTCGAGAAGCCTCGGGACGGGGGCATTGTCTTTTCTCCTGCTCTCCTGTAGTCTACTTTCCAGTTTGATCACTTCCTTTTGGAAGTAGGTCATGATGTACACGACACAAATCAATACTCTGTTAATTATGAGTCCTCCTCAAGAAAACAAAAGCAAGATAATTCTTGCGCTTGACGTAAACACTATTGGAAGGGCATGTGAACTTATGGACGAAGTGGGGGTGGAAAGGATTGGAGTGGTTAAGGTTGGGTTGGAGTTGATCACTGCTCAAATTGCTGGAGAAGTCGCGACATGTGCGATAAGACGAGGTTTCCACGTCTTTTGGGATGGCAAACCAGACGATGTGCCTCGAACTATTGGCAAAGCAGTCAAGGAAGCGGCGGCACGCGGAGTAAAGTTCATCAACGTTCATGCCAACGCAACAGTTGAAGGAATGATGGCTGCAGTTGCCAACAAGGGCAACGCCCAGATCCTTGCCGTATCGGCCCTAACAAGTATTTTGACCGAAGAAGTGGAGATTGAGTTTGGTCGCTCTCGAAAGGCTCAAGTTCTCTACTATGCTCGCACGGCTTCATACGCTGGCTGTGACGGCCTCATCTGTTCGCCCGAAGAACTTCAGTTTCTGGCGAAATTCTACAAGCGTAAGGAAAATCCGGAGATACAAATCGAACGGTTAATCAAAGTAATCCCCGGCACTCGATCGCCCGGCGCCGATCATCAGGACCAGAAGAATGTGCTGACACAGGAAGTGGCAATCGCAAACGGTGCCGACTGGCTTGTCATTGGCAGTGAAATAAATGGAGCGAAAAATCCGGCAGCAGCTGCTGACGCTCTCAATGTGCGGATAGCGAAAGCCCTTGAAGAAAAACTGAAAGGAGCGGTAGCAGTATGAGTAAAGTAATTGTTCCTCAACGAGGAGACGATCTCAAAGCTCTTGCAAGGCTTTGCGACGCTCTCTACATTTGCCCAAAGGATCATGTCGGAAAGCGTTTGGGTCCTATGGTGGCCTACGCCGGTAAAAGTCCTGACGGAAAAAATCTCATCGGCGATATTTACTTCAACTTCCGACGCATCGAATGCCACCCCTTAGTTGTCGAGCAGTTTGCTGAAGTGGTTGCGGAAAAAATCATTGGAGCGCACATTGCCGACACCCTCGACACTGTCTGTGGCATTCCTGAAGGGGGTAGGAGCTTGGCACAGCCGCTTGCTCGGATACTTGGGAAACGTTTTGTGTACGCGACCAAGGTACCAAAGCCAACCGAGCAAGGAAAGAAGCAGGAGTACACGTGGGATTTGTCCCAGTTTGCGTTTGCTCAAAAGGAAAGACTGCTGGTCGTCGAAGACGTGATCAACAATCTGCAAAATACTGACAATACGCTCGAGCAGATTGCCTTGACGGGCGCGGAGGTCGTGATACTCTCTGCGGCGCTCAATCGTTCGCCATTTGCCGACACCGAGTACATTCCGAGAAAGGGACCGTACGCGGATAAAGTTTTGCCGATCGTAGCAGCCATTCGAGAACCGTACCCAGAGTATTCTCAAACTGACTCGGCGGTTGTCGGTGATGTCGCGGCCGGCAACGTGGAGTTTGGCGTCAAGAATAACTGGACACTACTCATGGTCGCAATGGAGTGCGCTTCGGGCAGAAAAGTCCCGGATTCGGGTTCCTCACGCTTTGGAGGGTTCTGAAGTCAGTTCCAGTTCTTTCAAAAGTTTACACGGAAGCGAGCGGTCTTTTGACCCCTCGCTTTTTTTCTTTTCTAATTTTCCATCTCTTACGATACCTGCCCGACTACATTCAGGCGGGTATCGTAAGAGATGGGACTTGGACATTGGATGTCCAATGACATCCTTAAAAACTGGAGTTTTTAAGGATGTTGTTTTCCATTTAGACGAAGAAGCCCTGAAGTTGAACCTTTCTTCCGATCCCCGCCTGCGTCCGACTTCGGACGGGCAGGCAAGGTTCAACCTCGGGCTTGACATCTTTAATCCTGAATCCAGATTCGGGCTCGCCCGTACCGAATCGGACTTCGGTACGATTCGATTCCCGAATCCACTTTGCTTTTTCAGGCATTTTTGCTATAATTTTTAGTGCAGTGCAAGAGTGGTCGAAGCTACTGCCGTTACAAAAAGAAAGATAAACAGATACGAACATGCAAGACAGAGACACACAGTTTCTGGAATATGTTGTCAAAGCGCTTGTTGATGCTCCGAACGATGTCAAAATCAACCGCACGGTTGATGAGATGGGTGTCCTTTTGACACTCGCCGTCAATCCAGCGGATATGGGTAAGATCATCGGCCGGATGGGCAACACCGCAAAAGCGATTCGCACACTTCTTCGCGTCGTTGGCATGAAGAACAACGCACGGGTCAATTTGAAGATCAATGAACCGGAAGGCAGTGTCCGACCGGAAAAAGCTTCAAAGACAGTGGATGAAGCGATGGCTGATTTGAAACTCTAGGATTTCATTCTGAAAATAGAGAAAGCCCCGCTCCGACTTTGTCGAGAGCGGGGCTTTCTCTATTTTCAAAATCTATCCAATTCAAAATTCATTTCATTTCCACTCCTTTTGTCGTATGATTGAGCTTGGAAGGCGCTTCTGGCGTCTTTGAACCTTGCAAACCCTCAATTCCGAACACCTGTTTTTCGAATGAAAAATATACGAGCACTTTTCTTCTACCTTCTCGCGCTCATTGCGATCGAGAAAACAAACTCACAACAAAATGGTTACAGTGTTGCGGCCGCTCCCACAAATGCCCTGACCGGTGAGCAAATCATCGCCCGTTGGGAAACTCCGCCTTTCTCTGTCAATTTTTTTGACTGGCTCGGTGTCTTTGCGGTCTTGGCTTCAAATGGCGATTGGATTACATGGAAATATGTTACGTTTCGAAACGGCGACACCGATTTTGTTTTGAACCAGCCCGGCGTTTATAACTTCCGTTATTTCAACTGGGACAACACGCTCTTTGCCACGAGCAATGAAGTCAGGGTTGAAGAACCTGCGGCTGACCCGACAACCATTCGAAATTTCCCATCGGCCGGAGCCACTATTGTCGCCTTCGGAGACAGTCTCATTGCTGGAGAAGGAGCAACAGCAGGGAATGACATGGTGTCAGTCCTCTCACGCCTTTCAGGAAAAGCGATTGTGAATGTTGGAACAATTGGATTGTCGACCTCGGATGCACCTTTGCGGCTTGAAGCCGATGTCCTTCCAAAAGATCCAAAGATTGTGATCCTGTGTCTTGGCGGCAAGGATTTTATTGATCGTGTTGCCGCGGATATCACATTCAACAATCTTCGGCAGATCATTAACCGCATTCATGAGAAGGGGAGTATTGCCATTCTGCTTGGGGTTCAAGGTGGTATTTTTACCGACGATTTCAATTTGCGCTGGCGGCAGTTGTTTGAAGAAACAAAGTGCGCCTACGTGCCGAACATTCTTCGGGAAATTGTCGGACATTTCACCTACTCAAGTGACCTAGTCCATCCAAATGACAAAGGCTACGAGATCATGGCGTGGCGTGTGCTGCCGGTGCTTCTCCGGCTTGATCCGCAACTGGATCTGCAATCACAGCTCGATGGCGACAATGTCGTTCTTTCCTGGTACGGCTTCTCCGGAATATCTTACGAACTTCTTTGTTATGAAGAGCTTGACCGTGGCTGGCGTACGTCAAAAAGCTACGCTGGAAGCAACCATGTTGAGAAAGTGATCATCAATCGAAATGACGCCCCGAGACTGTTCTGGTCTCTTCGCCTAACTCATAGTTTCTAAGTGTCTTTTTGAATCAGCGCGTTCTCTTTTCCAAGAGAGCGCTTTTTCTTTGACTAAAAGTTTATAAGTAGTAACCTCTTTTTAGGAGGTATCTATGGATGAACTAAAAGCGTGGGGAGAAACATACAAATTCGAAATATACCCAGCGGCAGGATGTACTCATTGCCCGGGTTGCAATGATTTTTCAGTCGCGGATCTTTTCAAGTGGGTAAGAGGTTCTTGGACGGAATCTATCGTAGGGTTTTCGAGAGAGACGACTTACAATGATTCTTCCGAATGTGCCGGTATCATTATTTTTGAGTGTCCGAAGTGCGGTCAAAAATTTTGTAACCATGTTGGTTTTACTACAGTGACGAAATTCTTGTCAAAGTTGCCAAACTGGGGGAAAGCCAAAATTTAAAACCTCGAATGGAACATTCGTGGTTTTTTCTTGTCTTTTTCTTCTCTTCGCTATAAGCTTTGGAAGCTCCTGAAGCTAACAGCTACTCAAATGACTTTCCACCTCATCACCTTATTTCCGGGCGCCTTCGACTCCTATTTAGGGGAGTCGATTTTGAAGCGCTCCATCGAAGATAAAAAGATAAAGGTGAAGTTTTATAACCCGCGGGATTTTGCTGACAACAAACACGATAGAGTTGACCGCAAACCTTTTGGCGGTGGTCCTGGTATGGTCATTCAAGCTCTGCCGGTTATTAGAGCGATAGAGAAGTCCATAAAGTCTATAAAGTCCGTAAAGTCGACCCGCCCGAACGTACCAGAGTCCGCTCGGTACGGGCGGGAGGTGAAGATCATTTGGCTTACTCCAAGTGGCACGCAATTCACGAACGATTCCGCACGAACTGTCGCAAAAAAATACGAGCATGTCATTATTATCTGTGGCCGGTATGAGGGCATTGATGCCAGAGTCAAAAAAGTTTTAAACTCGACACCAATTACGAATGGGGAACGAATAACACGAATAAGAGTTGAAGAAATTTCAGTCGGACCATTTGTCTTAACCGGTGGAGAATTACCAGCGATGATTATTATTGATGCAATTTCACGGCAAGTTCAAGGCGTGCTCGGCGACTTCAATTCACTTGAAGAAAGCCGTGTCGCTTCCTCGGATGTGTACACCCGCCCCGAAGTTTTTGAATACAAAAAAAAGAAGTATCGCGTGCCAAAAATTCTCCTCTCCGGCCACCACAAAAAAATTGAGGAGTGGAAGAAGAAGTATAAAGTATGACGTATCAGGTATTAAGTATAAAAAAGAAGAAGAAAATATGAGAGACAGGGCATCTACAGATTTTTTATCCATCAAGAGAGCAAAAAATGGACAAGGTGTTTTTGCTAATAATGTTTTTAAGAAAGGGGAAACTGTACTTGAGTTTCGCGGTAAAATTTTCACGAAGAATAATTTACCAAATCCATATGATGCGGTCGAGGATCACTATGTTCAAATAGAAAAAGACGAATACATGGGACCATCGGGAGGGGTTGATGATTTTGTAAATCATTCATGTGAACCTAGTTGTGGTGTAAAAATCTATAACCCCGGCATATTTCTTGTTGCTATAAGAGATATAGGAGTGGGTGAAGAGATTACATGGGATTATTCTACTACCATGGACGAAGATGAGTGGGAGATGGATTGTTGCTGTGGGTCAAAATTATGCCGGAAGAAAATTAGAGATTACAAGTATCTTCCGAATGATATTCAAGAGAAATATCAAAAACTTGCTATTGCACCGGCATATATTTTGCGGACAAAGAAATAACAACATTGGGAACGCAGTTATCCACATTTTGGTATTGAATGATAGTGAGGAGTTGACACAGAAAATGTGGTCGTGTATACTACTCCACAAGATTGAGTCGCGACCCTTTAACAAGTTATTAACCTTTCTTGGCCAAAAGAGAATAGCTTGAACCAAACTTAAAAGAAGTTACCTTCGGGAGAGGTGGCTTTTTGTTGTTTGTGTTGAAATTTTTGGCATCTTCATTAATTATTCACTTGCTAAGAACTCTTTTTTAGAGCATTCAAAACCATGAGTAAAGAAATTATGCCATTGATGAGGATGAAGCTTCGCTCGCAAGACGAGATCAGTACGGCTACCCGCCCGAAAAAATATTTTAGCCGTTTCAAGCCGCCGCTCATTCGAATGCCTAATTTGGTGGAGTCGCAAATAACTTCGTTCAAGTGGCTCATTGAAAAAGGTCTCGGTGAAGTCATGAGTGAATTTGTGTCGCTCAAAGATCATTCCGGAAAAAAGTTCGAATTGGATTTTACCGGCTTCAAACTCTCCGAAGCCAAGTACGATGAGCATCACGCCAAGGAAAACAAACTTTCATACGAAGGCACGCTCAAAGCGACCATCAAACTCAAAAACAAAACGTTTGGCACCACAAAGGAGCAGGAAATTTTCATGGCTGATTTTCCGCTCATGACTCCGCACGGCACCTTTGTGATAAGCGGTATTGAGCGCGTTATAGTGCCGCAACTTGCTCGTTCGTTCGGTGTCTTTTTCACCTCGAATGAAATGAAGGGTAAGCGCTATTTTGGGGCCAAGATTATACCGTCCCGAGGTGTTTGGATCGAAATTGACGCTGAAGCCGATGGCGCCATCTATGTGCGAATTGACCGCAAGCGAAAGTTCGCCGTGACCTCACTTATTCGGGTGTTTGGATTTGAAACTGACGCGCAGATTTTTGAAGCCTTTAGCAAAGTTTCGGGCGCGAAACCATTCCTCGAAGCGTCACTGCTTAAAGATCACGCTAAAACCAAAGATGAATCATTTTTAGAAATTCACAAACGTCTTCGCGATGGCGATCTTGGCACGGTTGAGAACGCCAAGGAATTTATCAAGAATATTTTTAGCGAGGAGCGTTATGATCTTTCCAAAGTCGGCCGATTCAAATTTAATAAACGTTTTAAGAAAAGTCTTGAAGGAAAAGAAGCAACTCGAAAGACGATTTCACAGGAAGATTTGGTCACCATTATTTCCCATGTCATTCATTTAAATACCACTGCCGATGCTGCCGAAGATGACATTGACCACTTGGGATCGCGGCGCGTGCGTTATGTGGGAGAGCTCCTCCAGCAAAAAATCCGCGTCGGTATGTCGCAAATCAAACGCAATATCCAAGACCGTATGTCAACCATTGAATCTGACGTGACCATGCCGGTGCAATTTATTTCTCCGAAGCCGCTCCAAGCCCGCATTAAGGAATTTTTCACTACCAACCAGCTCTCACAGTTTATGGCGCAGGAAAATATTTTGGCTGAACTCGAGCATTTGCGCACTTTTTCAGCCTTGGGTCCCGGCGGATTGACCAGAGAACGCGCCGGTTTTGAAGTTCGCGACGTTCATCCGTCGCATTACGGCCGCGTCTGTCCCATCCACACGCCGGAAGGCCCGAACATCGGTCTTATTCTTCGTCTTTCAACCTACGCCCGCATCAATGATTTCGGCATGATTGAAACGCCGTACGCCAAAGTGAACAAGGGCGTTATCACTAAAGAAGTTGTGTATTTAAATGCGCTCGAGGAGGAAAATTATAATATTGCACACGCCGCCATTAACTACGATACGGACGGCAAAATTTCGGACGAAGAAGTTGAGGTTCGCATCAACGGCAAACCGGGGCTTGTCAAGAAAGAAAAAGTTGACTATACAGATGTCGCCACCAGCCAAGCATTTTCGATCGCGACTTCGATGATTCCATTTTTGAATCACGACGATGCCAACCGCGCTCTTATGGGTTCGAACATGCAGAAACAAGCGACGCCGTGTCTCGTGCCCGAAGCGCCGCTTGTGGCAACCGGCATTGAGGAAGAGGCGGCGGCGGACAGCGGCAGAATTGTCATGGCCGAGGAAGAAGGCACTATTTCGTTTGTTGACGCCACTAAAATAAAAGTAAAAGGATCGAAAGGAAAGGAAAAAGAATATCGTTTGGTTAATTTTGTCCGCACCAACGGCTTCACCGCTTTCCATCAGCGACCAGCAGTCGTGGTGGGAGAGAAGGTTAAGCGCGGCGCGGTTTTGGCGGACACTTCTTCGAGCGACCGCGGCCAGATGGCGCTTGGGCACAACGCGCTTGTCGCTTTCATGTCATGGTCTGGCGCGAACTACGAAGACGCGATCATTATTTCCGAACGGTTGGTTCGAAACAGCAAATTCACTTCCATTCATATTGAGGAATTTGTCGTCAACGTCCGCGACACCAAACTTGGTCCTGAAGTGACCACTCACGATATTCCAAACGTCGGTGAAGCGAAACTCAAAAATCTCGATGAAGACGGCGTGGTTAGAATTGGCGCGGAAGTTCGACCGGGAGATATTTTGGTTGGCAAGATTACGCCAAAGGGCGAAACACAGCTCACTCCCGAAGAGCGGTTGCTCCGCAGTCTTTTCGGTGAGAAGGCCCGCGACGTCAAGGACACATCAAAGAGAATGGAGAACGGTAAGCGCGGCCGTGTTATCGGAGTCAAAGTATTTTCACGAGAAAAAGGCGACAAGCTTGAAAGCGGCATCATCAAACGCATTCATATTGAAGTAGCGCAGCTCCGCAATGTTTCTGTTGGAGACAAGTTGGCCGGTCGTCACGGGAATAAGGGTGTCATTTCGCGGATTTTGCCGATGGAAGACATGCCATATCTCGAGGATGGTACGCCAGTTGATGTCATTTTGACTCCGCTTGGCGTGCCATCGCGTATGAACTTAGGACAGATTCTTGAGCTTCACTTGGGACTTGCGGCACATACTTTAAATTATCAAGCGATCGTGCCGCCGTTTGCCGGAGCCTCGGATGAGGAAATTAAAGTCGAGCTTGAAAAAGCCGGTTTTGACAGAAGTGGCAAGATGAAATTGTTTGACGGTAGAACAGGGGATTCGTTTGATCAGAAAATCGCCGTCGGTTACATGTATATTTTGAAATTGCATCACATGGTGGAAGACAAGATCCACATGCGTTCCATTGGTCCATACTCACTCATCACTCAACAGCCGCTTGGCGGAAAAGCCCAAGGCGGTGGTCAGCGCTTTGGTGAAATGGAGGTCTGGGCGCTTTTGGGCCATGGCGCGGCGTACACGCTTCGTGAAATGCTCACTATTAAATCGGATGATATCGTCGGCCGCTCGGCCGCTTTCGATGCGATTGTTAAAGGCGAAAAAATCACGCAATCAAACGCGCCAGCTTCCTTTAATGTACTTCTCAACAACTTGCGCGGTTTGGCTTTGGATGTCGAACTTCAAATGGACAAGAAAATTAATGGGCAGGCGAGTCAGGATAAAGAATCAAAATAATAATATCCTATCTCAAAAAACATGATATACAACAAACAAAAAACATCGGTTAACGTAAATAATTTTGATTCGATCGTGCTTCGCCTTGCCTCGCCAGACCGTATTTTGGAGTGGTCTTCAGGCGAAGTGACCAAACCGGAGACTATCAATTATCGCACCCAACGAAGCGAGAAAAACGGTCTCTTTGACGAAAAAATATTCGGCCCGGAAAAAGATTTCGAATGTTATTGCGGCAAATATCGAGGCATCCGTTATAAAGGAATCATCTGTGAGAAGTGCGGGGTTGAAATCACCCGCGCCATTGTTCGTCGAGAGCGGATGGGACATATCGAACTCGCCACGCCCGTCTCTCACATTTGGCACTTGCGCAGCACCCCGTCTCGCATGGGTCTTATTCTTGGCATGCCGGCCGCGGATTTGGAAAAAGTCATCTATTTTGCCGGTTACATTGTCACGCGCGTTTTTGAAGAAGAGCGTGGTCGGATTTTGAAGGACATTGATTCGGAATATAAAACAAAACTGAAATCATCAGCTGACGATAAGACCAAGGATGCGCTCAAAGAGCTCATGCTAAACGCCAAGCGTGATATCGAATCTATCCATGAAGGACGTGTTTTGGACGAAGTTGAATATCATACCTATTCGATTAAATACGGCTCGCTTTTTGAGGCGGGTATCGGCGCTGAAGCTATCTATGATATTTTCAAAACCCTCGATCTCAAAAAACTAATCGAGAATCTTGAAGTTGATTTAGAAAAGGCCGGCGCGCTTGATCGTGAGAAAATCACTAAGCGTTTAAGTCTGGTTCGTTCAATGAACCAAAACACACTTCGTCCCGAGTGGATGTTTTTGACGCGTATTCCCGTTATTCCGCCAGCGCTCCGGCCGATGGTTCCGCTCGATGGTGGCCGTTACGCGACCTCGGACGTCAACGATTTGTATCGTCGTGTTATTAACCGCAACAACCGTCTCCGCAAACTGCTCGAAATCAAAGCGCCAGATGTCATTCTTCGAAATGAAAAAAGAATTTTGCAGGAAGCGGTGGACTCTCTTATTGATAACTCAATCCGCCACGGCAACGCATCAGCTGGCGCAATTAGCCAAGCCCAGCGCCGGCCGCTCAAGTCTCTCTCTGATAACCTCAAAGGCAAGCGCGGCCTTTTCCGTTCGAACTTGCTTGGTAAGCGCGTGGATTATTCCGGCCGTTCCGTTATTGTCGTCGGCCCGAATCTTAAATTGCACGAATGTGGCATGCCGAAGCATATGGCGCTTGAACTTTTCCGACCGTTTGTCATTTCAAAACTGCTGGAACGCGAATTGGCCTACAACATCCGTGGCGCCGGCCGTCTTATCGAAGAAGGAATTCCGGAAGTCTGGGCTATTTTGGAAGAAGTGATTACTGGAAAGTATGTACTCTTAAACCGCGCGCCGACCCTTCACCGCCTCGGTATTCAGGCGTTCCAGCCGGTTTTGATTGAAGGAGACGCGATCCAAGTCCATCCGCTTGTTTGTACCGCGTTTAACGCGGACTTCGACGGCGATCAGATGGCAGTACACGTGCCGCTTGGCGAGGAAGCTCAACTTGAAGCGCGATTGGTCATGGCATCGGACAAGAATGTACTCAAACCGGGAAGCGGGGATCCGATTGTTTCCGCCAAACTCCTCGATATTATTCTGGGTTGCTATTGGATGACCAAACTTATTCCGGGCCGCCTCGGTGAAGGAAAATATTTTGCCGATCCGAACAGCGCTATTACCGCGGTTGATTTCGGCGCTATTGATTTTCGCGCCAAGATCAAAGTGATTGGCACGGACGTTTCCAAGTATAAGGAATTTGAGGGCAAAGTGTTTGAAACGACTGCTGGACGATTACTTTTCAACAATGTTTTGCCGTCGGATTATCCCTACATTAATAAAGAAATAGACAAGAAAACAATGTCGGGTATTGTTGATGATTTGATTTCTCGCTACGGCATTGAAAATATTCCGGACATTCTGGATCGGGTCAAGGTTTTTGGTTTCAAGTACGCGACCTACTCTGGCACGACGTGGGGTATTGATGATGTGGTGGTGCCAAAAGGCAAATACGAGACTATTAAAGAGGCCAAGGTGAAATCAGAGCAGATTACTTCCCAATATGATCAAGGACTCCTGTCTGTTGATGAACGAATTCGCAAAAATATCGAAGTGTGGCATGGCGCTAAAAACGACGTTGAGAAATTGATTCCTGAAGCGCTCGATCCGGCCGGTTCCGTTTACGATTTGTGGAAATCCGGCGCTCGAGGTTCACTCTCCCAAATTACCCAGATGGTTGGTATGAAAGGTCTTATCGCTACTACTGCCGGAGACACGATTGAATTTCCGATTCTTTCGTCTATGAAAGAAGGATTGACGCCGATCGAATACTTTATTACCACCCACGGTTCACGTAAGGGCTTGACCGACACCGCGCTCAACACTGCCAAGGCCGGATATTTGACCCGCCGTCTCTTCGACGTCGCCCAAGACGCGATTGTGACTGAACAAGATTGCGGTACGAAAGAGTCGGTGTTTATTACCAACAAGAGCGTGACCGGTATGGATATCTCAATCGCGAAGAGCGTTCGCGGGCGGACTGTCGCGGAAGACGTTGTTTTGGAAAAAACAGGCAAAGTGCTTTTCAAAAAAGGACACTTGCTCTCCAAAGCTGAAGCACTTTCACTCGAAAAATCAGGCGTGGTCTCTCTTAAAGTGCGTTCACCTTTGAATTGCAAAACGCTTCAAGGGGTATGCGCTACGTGCTATGGTTTTGACCCGGGCAAAGATCGGAAAGTGGATTTGGGTGAAGCGGTTGGCACGGTTGCGGCGCAAGCGATCGGAGAGCCGGGCACCCAGCTTACGATGCGTACGTTCCACGCCGGTGGTACCGCCTCTGTTGGTGGCGACATCACTCAAGGTTTACCTCGCGTTGAAGAAGTGTTTGAAAAGAGAAAGCCGAAGAATCCCGCGGCTGTATCTCATACTGATGGTGTTATTACCGGCATTAAAGATCTTGGTAAAGAAAAAGTTATTACCGTCCTGCCAGAGTTAGGAGAGAAGGGTAAAGGTAAGAAAGCCGAGATTGAATACGCGGTAAGTTTCAGCAGAACCCCGCTTTTTAAGGTGGGCGATGCGGTTAAGAAAGGCGATCTTATTACCGACGGTTCGGCGGATATTGATGAGTACTTCAAGTTTGCCGGCAAAGAGCGGACGCAAAATTATATTATTGACGAAGTGAGCAAGCTCTATGAACTTCAAGGAGAGACCGTAGCCAGAAAGCATATTGAAATTATTGTTCGCCAGATGTTCTCTCGCCGCCGCGTCAAAGATGCTGGTGGAACGGAACTTTCGGCGGGCGATGTGGTGGATCTATTCCAGCTTGATGTCGCAAACAGCAAAGCGAAAGAAAAAGATCTTGAGGAGGCGAAAGTGGATCTCTCCGTCATGGGCATTACTGAAGTGTCGCTCTCGCGAAAGAGCTTTCTGTCTGCCGCTTCCTTCCAACACACGACTCGCGTGCTTATCAACGCCTCGGTCCGCGGCTATGTTGACCACCTTGTTGGTCTTAAAGAAAACGTCATCATCGGCCGTCTCATTCCGGCTGGTACAGGATTCCCGGGCAGTCCAAAACACGAACTCATCAGGCAGTTGCATGAGAAAGAGAGACAAGCGCTACTGGAGAGCGATATTGTGGGAAAAGAGTTGGCCTAAACACCTCTCCTCGTCTTTCTAACTCTTCGTTTTGGTGTAGGTGGTGGTCCTAGCAACTTTTTTGGGGTTGTTACCCGTTCTTTTTTGAACAAAAGCTATGTCTCGAACCGTAGATACAATCAAAGAAAAACTTTCTATTGTGGATGTGGTTGGTTCATACCTTAAACTCGAAAAAGCCGGGCAGAATTTTAAGGCCAAATGTCCGTTCCACAACGAAAAGACGCCTTCTTTTTTCCTCTCGCCGGTCCGCAACACCTTCTATTGTTTTGGTTGCGGGGAGAAGGGCGACATTTTCACATTTGTCGAAAAATTTGAAGGTTTAGATTTTATGGGAGCGCTTAAGGTTTTGGCCGAGCGCGCGGGCGTTCCAATTATTCGGGAAGAAAAAGGTGAGCGTGATTCGAGAGACCGGCTTTTTCGTGAAATGGAGGAAGCCACGCTTTTTTTCGAGTCGAAACTTCAAGGAAACACCGAGGCATTTGAATACCTCGGGAAGCGCGGGGTGACAAAAGAAACTATTTCCAACTGGAGGATTGGTTTTGCGTCAGATTCATGGCGCGATCTCTTTGATCACATGAAAAAGAAAGGGTGGGGTGAAGGGGAGCTCGAGGCGGCTGGTCTTATTAAAAAAAGCGACAAAGGCTACTATGACCGCTTCCGCTCCCGCATCATGTTTCCAATCGCTGACACTTCCGGACGCGTCATTGCTTTCTCCGGCCGAATTTTTGGCAAAGACGACAGTGACGCAAAGTACTTAAATAGTCCGGAGACTCCGCTCTTTAACAAATCCGAGACGCTTTACGGTTTGGACAAAGCTAAACTCTCGATTCGCAAAAACAATTTTTGCATTTTGGTCGAAGGGCAGATGGATCTCATTCTTTCTCATCAAGCCGGTTTTACAAATACCGTGGCGGTTTCCGGCACAGCCTTAACCCGAAGCCACCTCACCATTCTTCGGAAAATCTGCAATCGCGCCATTCTGGCTTTTGATTCGGATAGTGCCGGCTTCCGCGCCGCCGTCAAAAGCGCCGAAATCGCGCTCCGGATGGGTATCGAGGTTAAGATCGCGGATTTGCCGGGAGGAAAAGATCCGGCTGACTTGGTCAAAGACAATCCCGAAGATTGGAAAAAAGCCATAGCCCATTCGCGTCATATCATTGATTTCCTGCTCGAATCACTTTTTAAGGAAAAACCGTCGGCGCGGAAATTGGCCGAAGGCGTGAGCCGTACCGTCCTACCATTCGTCTCTTCGCTTGAAAGCAAGATCGAGCAGTCGCAGTTTGTCGCCAAAATTGCCGAGCGTATGTCGGTACATCACGATGCCATTTGGGAAGAATTAAAAAAAGCGAGAAGTTTCGGTGATCTGCCAGACAATCAAAAAGGATTTACTCCCGATCGGGCGGAGAAAGGGGAAGGGGGAGATAAAAAAACACACCGCGGATATATTGAACGTCGTCTTACCTCTTTGGTCTTTTGGCAGGAGCATCTTGGGGGCGATCCCATGATTGTGGAGAATATTAGAAAGAGGGTTAGAGAAATTATTGGTGAAGAACAGCTCGAGAATCTTGTGGCGGAGCTGGCACCTTTTAAAAATGAGCTCTTATTTGAAGCGGAAGCATACTTCGGCGGAGCGGAAGGTTTTGAGCATGAACTTGCGGATTTGCTCAAAAATTTGAATCGGGATCATGTCAAAGAGGAATTTGGAAAGGCGATGCGCGAACTTCAAGAGGCTGAAAAAATGAAAGACACGGTGCGGGCTATGGAGCTCTTGAAGCGGTGTCAAGAACTTTCAAAACAAATGAACGAGCTTTCCGTTGCAAAATAAGCGTTTTGGTTTACTATGTACTTTACTAAATAATATAGATTTACGCATATGGTGAAAAAGTCGGCCAATAAAAAAAGAAAGGTGAAAAAAGTTTCGAAGCCAAAGCGGATCAAAAAGGAAATTCGCCGGAAGCGTTTTTCCGATGCCAAATTGCGGAAATCGAGTGTTTCTAAAAAGGCCGAAGGTAAGGCGCTCTCCCCGCTCGCTAAAAAAGTCAGAGATCAGGAACATAAGGCTGGCAAGCTTCTCTCTAAAGGCAAGGAGCGCGGTTTCATAACCTATGATGAAATTCTCAAAGAGTTTCCGACAATTGAAGACAACATCATCTTTCTTGAAGAATTGTACGCTAAACTTGCCACCGCCGGCATTGACGTTTTGGAAGGCGGGGGAGTGCTCGATTTGAATCCTGAAGAAATCAAGAGTCAGTACAACAAAAGCGAATCATCCTACGATTCTATTCAAATGTATTTGAAAGAAATCGGCCAGTATCCGCTTATTCACGCTGCCGAAGAAAAAGAGTTGGCCAAGCGCATTCAAGCGGGAGATATGGAAGCCAAAAATCTTTTGGCCAAGGCCAACTTGCGTTTGGTTGTCTCTATTGCCAAAAAATATGTGGGACGCAGCCCCGATTTAACCTTGCTCGACCTCATTCAGGAAGGCAACCTCGGGCTTTTTAAGGCGGTAGATAAATTTGATTGGACAAAAGGCTACAAGTTTTCAACTTATGCGACATGGTGGATTCGGCAGGCTATCACTCGCGCCCTTGCCGATCAATCTCGCACTATTCGCGTGCCGGTGCATATGGTGGAGACGATTGCCAAATACAAGCAGGTAGTTCGACGACTTTCCCAAGACTTGGGCCGTGATCCGCTTCCGGAAGAAATTGCTATTGAAATGGGGCTTGAAGTTGAAAAAATTTATAATATTGAAAAAATAGATCAAGACACCGTGTCGCTTGAAAGTCCGGTCGGTGAAGATTCTGACGATGGCAAATCAACGCTTGGTGATTTTCTGGCCGATGATAAGATTCTTTCGCCAGATCAAGAAGCCTCGCGTCGCATTTTAGCTGATCAAGTTAAGGAGGTGCTCGGCGATCTTTCTGAGAAAGAACGTCGCATTCTTGAAATGCGACATGGTCTAAATGATGGTATCACTCACACGCTTGAAGAAGTCGGTCAGAAGTTCGGCGTGACCCGCGAACGTATTCGCCAAATCGAAGCCAAAGCTCACGAAAAAATCCGCCAACACGAAAAAGCCGCTCGGCTCAAGAGCTACTAAGATGAGCTTTTAGCTTCACTAGCTTCACTAGCTTCAGGAGCTTCAAGAAATAAGAGGGGCATCTCTACTTGGAGGCCTCGCCTCCAAGTACTCTTGATTCTGAATTGGACAACAGACTACTTTCTTTTTCAAGTTATATTCGAGGGAATTACAAAAATTTAGATAAACGAAAAGTTATTACTTTTGAGAAACTTTTAGCCGAAGAAATTAAAAAGCTACAAAAAATATAACATGATATCTAATGGCAAGGTTGAACCTTGCCATTAAAAAGAAAAAACCGCACCAGATGAGAATCGGGTGCGGTTTTTTGGACGTTGGCGTCCATATCGACTAAGCCCCGTAAGGCTCAGCCTTACAGCCTTAAGAAATCCCGCGACCGAGGATGGTCGCGGGGCGTACAAAGATCATTAGTTGTCCGATGTCAGGTAGATACCACGGAAGAACTTGCGGGAACCTTTTCGCGAGGTTTAAATCCGGCTAACTGACTCTCACTTACCTCAAAATACTTAAGGCTCACATCCGCCTTCTCAAGTTCTTTGCGGAGCTTAACAACGAGTTCATCATAGGCTGATTCTCTTCTCCCACTCAAAATATCGAACAGAATATACCGGGCTTGATATAGAGCGTTGCATTTCCTTAAATCTCGCATTTCCTTTTTGCTCGTTGCGAAGTCGGAGAGAAAAAGTCCTTCGCTTGGAAGTGTAATTATTTCTAACACCCACTTCTCGTAATCTCCCGCACGCCCCCCTCTAAGTAGTTCGAGTTTGTCTCGGATTCCTTCTACCTTTGTTTTTCCGGCAATCCGAAATCTTCGTCTCTTCTCCCATTCTGCTCGAATGAGCACTCCCAAAATGAAAATAACGACTGCAAGCAGTGTTAGTACTGACATGCTGATAAGGTTCTGTTGAGAGGGGTTTAAATTACCCACAGTCTGTAGAATATTTGTCATAGCTCTTCCTAACGTTTGTGGTTGTTCGTATCTGTTTTCAATCTAGCATTGTTTTTAGAACACTGCAAATATTTTTAGGTTTGATAACTGGATGTTAGAAATGGCGAGGTTCAACCTCGCCATTTGCGACTTCGCTATTAAAAAAAGCCGGCCCGGATGAGAGTCGGGGACGGCCTTTTGGGTGCGCCGTTCGGATTTTTTTCAGGCGCACTTTTGGAGGAGTGCGGGGGTGTAGGGGAATATTGAGTCGACCCTT
Organism: Candidatus Taylorbacteria bacterium RIFCSPLOWO2_01_FULL_45_34b; assembly: GCA_001822675.1. GTDB lineage: Bacteria > Patescibacteriota > Minisyncoccia > Phycocordibacterales > DSPV01 > 01-FULL-45-34b. Next base: position 20,165 of record MHRY01000048.1, on the reverse strand, counting down.
CCAAACTCGACAACCTGGCCCGTTTCGGCGACAGCTTGTCTCGGAGTTGTTTTCTTGAAGACAACAGGGTCTTCGTCGTCCTCCTCGACGTATGATACGAACTTGCCCCCGATACCTATCTGTTCGAACGTTAAGTTACAATTGGTTGTAGTTTTCATCTAACGCTTATTTAAGCACCTTTTGCAATATTATGCAAACGAGGGCGGTCTAGGTTAAAAATCACATGCTATAATCACTCCCACATGAAAACGTCTGAATTCGATGTCCGATACAAAAAACTGAATGCGGAGCAACGTGAGGCAGTTAATACTATCGAAGGGCCGGTTATGGTTATTGCTGGCCCGGGTACCGGCAAGACCACTATTTTGACCCTTCGCATCGCGAACATTCTCCAAAAAACCGATACACCGCCATCGGGTATTTTGGCGATTACCTACACGGATGCTGGCGTCAAGGCGATGCGAAACCAGCTTCTCGAAGTCATTGGCGAGCGCGCACACGAAGTGAGGATTCATACTTTTCACAGTTTTGCCGCTTCGATCATTGGAGAACTTGGTGAGCATTTTCCACATCTCCAAGGCGCGACGCAATTAAGCGATGTTGAAATTGAAAGTTTTATCCGTGACATTCTTAAAGACCAAGCTTTCGGGGATCTTCGGCCGATCGGCAAACCGGATTTTTATATTTCGAGTGTTATTTCGGCAATAAGTCAGGCCAAGCGTGAGGCGTGGACGGCAGAAGATGTCCGAGCGTATGCAAAAAAAGAAGAGAAGAAAATTTCTACCGAAGAGAGTTCCATTTCCACGCGTGGCAAAAGCAAAGGCGAACTGAAAGCCGAAGCAAAAAAAGACATTGAGAAGTGCAAACGGACACTGCTTTTTGCAGACGTCTATACGCGCTATGAAGCCAAAAAGAAAGAACAGCAACAAATGGACTACGACGATCTCATCATTGAACTTCTGGTTGCTTTCAAAAAAGACGAACTCTTGCTCCGGCTTATTCAAGAGCGATTCCTCTACATCCACGTAGATGAGCATCAAGATACTAATGATTCCCAGAACTTGTTGATTTCTATGCTCGCGGATTTTTTTGAAACGCCGAATGTCTTTATTGTTGGCGATGAGAAGCAGGCCATCTATCGCTTTCAAGGCGCTTCGGTACAAAATTTTTTGAAATTTGAGCATCTATGGAAGGACATGAAAATTGTCCTACTCCAAAAGAATTATCGCTCGCATCAAGCCATTCTCGACGCTAGTTTTGCCATGATTGAGAAAAATTATACCGATGGGGAGCATACAAATCTTCGAGTGAAACTCCAGTCGGTCGCGCCGCATAAAAAACAGCCACTTTCGTTTGTTATCGCACCTGATGAAACTTCGCTTGAGTCTCATTTGGTAGAAGAGATTAAAAAAATAGCAAAAAAAGAGCCGAAGGCAGAAGTGGCCATTATTGTTCGGCGTAATCGCGAACTTAATCAAGTATTGACACTTCTAGAAACACAAGATATTCCGGTTTCATCGGAGCGGAAAATTGATGTTTTTTCGCATCCGGCCGGCATCTTATTTTTTAATCTTATTGAATACCTCGCTGATCCAACAAAAAGAGAGGCGTTAGCCAAAACGCTCGTGGCAGGACTGTGGGATTTGGAATTCTCCGAAGCGATTAGTCATATCCAAAAACTTCGAAGTGGCAACGTAGGTGAGGTGGAGAAAAGCATTCCGGTTTTGCGGGAAATTCGAAAATGTCTTTTGGAAGACGCACCGGTGCAGTTTCTTATTAAGCTCGCCGAGCTATCGGGCTACAGGACGCTGGTTTCGCACGACCCGTCTTTTGTCGAGGTGTGGCGGGGGATTGTGGAACTTGCTGAATCAGTTCAGAAAGAGAGCAATGTCAGCTCACCGCTAGAACTCATTACCTCACTTCTTTTATACCGGACGTCGGCGGAAACTCGTAGTGTTAAAGTAAGTGTCGGTGTGTCCGACTATCCCATTCGCGCGATGACGGCGCACGGAAGTAAGGGGCTTGAGTTTGACTATGTGTTTATTCCCTACGCCAGTGAAGAATCATGGATGGGGCGTAGCCGCGGAAGTTATTTTCTATTGCCAAAAACAAAGACGGAGGGAGATGATGTTTCTGACGCGCGGAGACTTTTTTATGTGGCGCTCACTCGCGCTCGCAAGCACGTAACGATTCTCTTCGCGGAAGAAGAATCTGGCGGGAGGGCGCTTTCGCCACTCCGTTTTATCTCGGAAATTGATCAGAAATCTGTTGAGAGAATGGTGGTTGAAAAAAAGAAAACCTTGGAGTCGGAAAGTCTTTTTGTCTCTAAAAAGGGCAGCCACACCAAACTGCAAGAGTATGCAAAACAAGCCATCCTTCAAAAGGGGTTGTCTGTCACAGCGCTCAATCATTTTATAAATTGCCCGAGCGAGTTTCTGTATCAAAGTATTTTGAAACTACCACAAGCTCCCGCGCCTTCCGCCGAAAAAGGAACGGTCATGCACGATGCCTTCTCGCGTGTTTGGAAAATGAAGAGTCGAGATCAAAAAAACATTGAAAAATCTATTCTTGAAGCCGTTGCTTTTTTTAAAGCACATTCGCGCCTTCCATTATTTGAAAAAGAAGCGGTCGAAGCTGAACTTGAGGAAAGTGCCGAAGTTGTGGCGAAAGCTCTTGCTCCGCACTTCGCCCTCCAAGGAAAAATTTTTGCTGAAGAGTGGAGTGAAAGTGTTTTTGAGGGGATTTTTCAGAAAGAGTCTCTTTCCGTTCCTATCCACGGCAAATTGGACGCCATTATTGATACTGGCAAAGAAGTTTTTGTTTTTGATTACAAGACGCGGCAGGCGATGAGTGCGGCCGCCATAAAAGGCCAGACCAAATCAAGCGATGGCAGTTATTTCCGCCAATTGGTTTTTTACGAACTTTTGCTCAGCCGAGGCCATCGTTTCAAAGGTCGACCGATTACGCTATCTCTGGTATTCGTCACGCCAGATCAAAAAGGTAGATGTCCGACCGTGACCCTTTCTATCGTCAACGCCGATATTCAAAAGGTGAGGGATGAAATTGAGTTGCTTATCGAGAGTGTTTGGAGTGGGAAGATTTTGACTGAAACTTGTGATGATAAAAAGTGTGAGTGGTGCGGATTAAAACGGATGAGTGAGTAAAAGCGGCTTACGTTATGATGTTATTACGAATTAACTTCCGACCGGAAGTTAATTCGTAAAGTAAAAAACAGGGGTCGGCCTTTGGCCGACCCCGCTTCTTCTGTTTGTCTACTTTATTTCCGCGAGAGCACTGTCAATCATTGCTTTGACTATTTCGTACGGCTGGGCGCCTTCGATCGGAATTTTTGTTCCATCTTTGGTGATAATAATGCTATGCGGAGTGCCGCGGGCTCCTGCTTTAAGGGCATCCGCGACATCATTTTCGATTTTTGCCGCGTATTTACCACTTGCGAGGCAAGCGTTAAATTTCGCTTTATCCAAACCAATTTCTTCGGCGATAACTGGAAGTTCTGCCGGATCTAGTCCGTTGTTTGATGGTGTAATGGTAAAAATACGGTCGAGGTACTCAAAGAATTTTGTGTTACCACCAATTTCCCAAGCACATTCAGTTGCTTCCGCTTCATGTTTGGCTTTTGGGTGAAGTTCGGGAATAGGGAAGTGGCGGTACACCCAGGCCACGGAGCCAGTCTTTCCGTAATCATTCAGAATAATTTTCATTGTCCGATGGAAGACTTTGCAGAAGGGACACTCGGTGTCCGAATACTCGACGATGACGACAGGAGCGGATGGATTGCCGAGCATATGGTCGCTCGAAGAGATTGGCCTCATCTCGCCCACTTCGGCTGGTTTAGCCGTCGGTTTTTCCGCTCCTTGATTTCCGACCGGTATTTTGTTTCCGAAAATAATCGCGCCGCCCACAATTATCCCGGCGATGACAATGGCAATTGGCACTGCTAAACTGCTCTGTTTTGGACCTTCCATATTTTCCATGTTAAATATATTATGTATTGTTTGAAAAAGTATAGCATTATTTTCCAAAAAGCAAGTGTCTACTAGATTACTTTTTTGTGCTATAGTTTAGCGTATGATTTTTCTTATTGGTGTGGCCGCTTTTCTTGCCACGTTTTTAGGCGGGGTATTCGCGCTACGTTTCAAGGACAAATTACATCTTGTTTTGGGTTTTAGCGCTGGCGCGGTTATCGGTGTGGCTTTTTTTGATTTACTGCCCGAGAGTCTCGAGCTTATGAGCGGCACATCCGATATCTCTTTAACCACTTCGCTTGCCGCACTCGGTTTCGTCCTTTTTATGATTTTGGATCGGGCAGTCATCGGTCATGGTCACGATGATGTCAATTGTGAAAATAAAACACACCGTGGCGTGCTCGGCGCTGGCAGTCTTTCTGTCCACAGTTTTTTGGATGGTTTGGCGGTCGGGTTTGCTTTTCAAGTTTCCCCAGCGGTTGGTATCGTGGTGGCGCTTGCGGTTTTGGCACATGATTTTTCTGACGGTATCAACACTGTCGGTCTTATTTTGAAATCCGGCGGAGGGAAAAAGATGGCGTTCAAATGGCTCATTGTTGACGCACTGGCTCCGGTTCTTGGAATTCTCGCTACTTTATTTATAACTGTCACAAATGCAACGCTCGGTATGCTTCTCGCCATTTTCACTGGCTTTTTCCTCTACATCGGCGCAAGCGATTTATTGCCGGAGAGCCATCATGCTCATCCAACCTATTGGACAACATTCATGACTGTTCTCGGTGTCGCCACTCTTTACGCTTTTATCAGACTTGCGGGGATATAAACTAAAAATTAACGACATCGCAAGTCGTTAATTTCAAGTCGTTAATTTGGTGTTGGGATGAAAGATTAAAATAATAAAACCCGCATTCACCTAAGGCGAATGCGGGTTGAAAGTCTCTGTCCCCGCCGATTTATTCAGAGACAACCAAAGTTGGTTTGGCCAATATGTTTTTTCCTGCCACAGTGTGATATTTTCCAACCTCGAGGCTCTCGACTTCGTTTTTCGGGAACGAATAGAGGTTAATTTTGCCATTAGGGATGATTACTGTTACGACAACATTGTTCCCATTCGTTATTGCCGCAGTCACCTTGATGTTGGTGTTCCACAACCGCCAATGTGACTTTGCATTGCCGTCTTGGCCACTTAGTAAATGAAAAGCTATTGCCAAAATGACAGCTATGAATGCACCCGTTTCGAAGTCTTCAAACGTGGTTTGTTTTTTTGCACAGTGAACGGCAATACTGTAAAAGACAATTCCGATAACCGAGCATACGATGGTCAATACAAAAAACACACATCCTCCTATGGTTTGCCGAGGAATCATTTCCCCCCGGTATCTTAGCGTACATTACTGAAATACTCACAAAAAGTCAACATACACTTAATTTACGCGGTCGCTGAAATTAAGTGTATATGGAATCAGCACGCTCTTTATTCATGTTTGGACACTGGCCTATATAGGCCTACCCTAGATCACTTTTCTTACTCGTCTAGTTTTAGGTTAAAAAGGCAACGTGAACGTCATTGATTGGCCGCCAGCCTTTTCCCAGTTTGAGGTGTCGAGTTTTATTTCTTTGAGCACGCCAGCGTCTTTGTATTTGAGGTGGCCGTTTGCGCGGGCAAAGTCATAAATATCTTTGGTAATCCGCACGTCTTCAATACAGTATTCTCTGACTTTTTCTTTTTCACCTTTTTTCCACCATGTCGAGGCGACTAAGCCATTTGCAGTTTTGTTTCGGCCGAGCGTCGCTTCGGCTAAGGTGTCGAGTTTAATTCTTCGTCCGAGTGACAGTCGGACTTCTTTCAAAAGATCAAGACTTTTTATCTTGGTCAGATCACCCGGGTAATATTTATTGAGAAGCGGAATGTCGAAATGGTCAGAATTAAAACCGACAAGCATGTCGGCTTTTTCCAGAATCGGCCACAATTTAGACAGTTCTTCTTCAAAAAAACTTTGGTAGAGGTTTGTTTCACTATCATGCGTGCAGACGACGGCAATATCTAGAGAGGCGGGGTCATTCGACCCCGTTTCATCAAAAAAATTTCTGGTTTCAATATCAAACACAATTTTCCGCATATGGGCTCGACACAAATCTACGAATAAAGAGCGAATAACACGAATAAAAAGCTATTTCTGATTCTTGATGTGCATCGCTACATTTGAAGATTCCAATTCTGTTTCTTTGCCACTCGCGAGTTCTTTTAGTTTTAATTTCCCGCTTTTTATTTCATCAGAACCAATACAAATGACATAGGGGATTGATTGACGAACCACGCTTTTAATTTGATCCCCCACTTTCTTGTCAGAATAGTTCACGATAACTGAAATGTCTTGCGCGCGGAGTTCTTGCGCCACTTCCTCGGCATAGCCAATGCCGTTTTCGTCGATGGTGCAGAGCGCCAGCTTAATTTTTGAAGTGGGTGAGGGTAGGAGGCTGTAGGTCTCCAAAACATCGCGGATTGTCACATCTCCCATGCCAAAGCCCACCGCCGGCACTTTTTCTTTGCCGAAAATTTCAAGGAGATCGTCATACCGGCCACCGCCGAAAAGTGAGCGGCGGTTGTCAGGGTTTTGATCGAATATTTCAAACACGACGCCAGTGTAGTAATCGAAGCCGCGCATCAAGGTCTGGTCGAATACCACGTTCGTAATACCGAGTTTTTCAAGTGAAGCGATGACCGTTTTGATTTCGTCCATGCCAGCTTTTTCGCCTGCAGTTTCGCCGAGCGATTTCGCGAATTCCTCGAAGTTTTTGGAGTTGAGAAGGGTGAGAAGTTTGTCGGTTTTTTCTCCGGCGGCAGTTTTTAAAGCGGCTTTAAAAACTGCCGCCCCCATCTTCTCTTTTTTATCAATGAGTTTTGCTAACTCGGAGCGCGTCTCTTCGGGAAAAGCAAAAAGCTCCCCAAAAATGTAGTTTATGATTTTTCGACTGTTTATTCGGATTTCAAATTGATTGTCTTTGACGCCAAACGCTCGCATGATGCTCGAAGCAAGCGAAATAATTTCCACTTCAGCGTGAAGGCTTTTCTCACCAAAAATGTCGGCGTTCAGTTGCCAGTGTTCGCGAAGCCGGCCTCGCTGTGGCTGTTCATAGCGAAAGAGATTGGGGATTGAATACCAACGAAGCGGGAAGAGAAGAGCTTTTTGATTTTTGGCTACCATGCGGGCGACCGTCGGCGTCATTTCTGGCCGAAGCGTCACCTCGCGCCCACCTCGATCAGTGAAGGTGTAGGTTTGTTCATTCACAATTTCTTCGCCAGTTTTTGCTTTGTAGAGATCGGCTGATTCCAGTATAGAGGCACTATATTCAAGGTAGCCATAGCTTTCGACTACTTTTTTAATCACGCCGAAAATATAGTTTTGGATGGCCATATCCGCCGGATAGAAGTCCCTGACGCCCTTGTAGGAATCCGTAGAGAGTTTTTGTTTCTTTTCTTCACTCATTGCTAATATTGTAGCCAAAAACCTTACTTTTAACAAACAGCGACGTAGTCCCCTTGACACTTCCGTGGCATCCTGTATGCTAGTGCCATTCGTTTTCTCAAGAGGTTTTTGATTGCGTTTCGCGTCAGCCATATTGAGACGAGGTCGGGATTTAGTAAGTTAGCGTATCTCAATATGGCAAAGAAATTGTATGTTGGAAATTTGTCTTACAGCACCACCTCTGATGGTCTGAAAGACATTTTTGCCGGTGTTGGCGCTGTTATCTCCGCAAACGTTCTTTTGGATAAAATGAACGGTCGTTCACGAGGCTTTGGTTTCGTGGAAATGGAAGATGCAGATGCTGATAAGGCAGTGGAAACTCTAAACGGCAAAGAGATCGAAGGACGGAAAATTACCGTCAACGAAGCACGGCCGATGGCCGAGCGACCTCCAAGACGAAACGGTGGTTTCGATCGAGGTGGCAGTGACCGAAGAAGTTTCTAAAAGTAGATTTTAGATTCTAGAATGTAGATTCTGGAATTAAAAGTCACGAACAAAACCCTTCTCGACTTTTGTCGAGAAGGGTTTTGTTGACCTTAATCAATTGACGTGGTAAGTTTTAGCCAGACGATTTTTCTCCCGTTTAAGACGGGGGAGTGGTGGGAGAGAAGCTCGATTAAACTGAGTAAGTCCATTACCCACCACGATTTTGTGTGAGAGATATTGTCAATTAACTTGAAATTACCACTAACTCACACTTCCTCCGCCTTAGGCGGAGGACACTTTTCCGTCCCAGAAGCTATAAGCTTCCTCAGTTTTGGAAGCTTTCTCGCTAGTCTTCTGCTGCTGTCACTTTCTTGTCTTTGTCTAACAGAGACAGGAAAACGGGCGGGGAGAAATGAGAACCATATTTGGAAGTTTTTTCACCCCACCCGTAGCTCTTTCAAATCTGTAGAGGTCAGACCTCTACAGACAAACGCTTTGAGTCAGCTTCGGTTGACTCGAGAGGGTATGGAGATGATCAGATCAACTTGAGATGTCCACACACCATACCCTCTTTTTCAGATGTTGGAATGAATTTCTCATTTCTGAAGAGGAATTTTGGTGAGAGAGGTTCCTATTAAGGTGAAACAGTTCATTACCACCTTGCCCCGTCCCGAGTCTGCTCGAGGACGAGGCTTTTTTCTCATTCAATCTTTATTTCTTTTTTCACACACCACAACAATCCACTCCGACCGTAAATAATTGTTGTGTATGATTTTTTAAAAATCTAGAAATTAAAATTTAGCATATGCTTGCTATCACTGGTATTTGCTAAATTTGTGGAGCTAGGATGATTTTCGAGAATTTCGCGCTCGATCAGTTTTGGAGAGGAATTGTTTCCGAAGCCGGACTGATTTTGGCGTGATTTCCAAATATTCGTCTTCTTTCATAATTTCCAAACCACGTTCGATCGTGAGTCGAAACGGCGGAATGAGCATAATAGCATCGCCGGTATTGGTGTTTCGGTAATTAGTCAAAAGTTTGTTTTTAGTTGGGTTTACGTCCAAGTCCTCCCCTTTTGAAGTATTTCCAAGAATCATACCTTCGTAGACGGGAATGGCGGGATCAATATAAATGGTGCCGCGTTCTTGCAGGTTGAACAGCGAGTAGGCGAGTGCCGTGCCATTTTCCATGGAAATCATGGAGCCAAACGCATGCTTTCTAATTTCGCCAGCCCATGCGCGGAATTCTATAAAACGAGATGACAAAATGCCTTCGCCTTTAGTGTTAATAACGAATTCACCCCGATAACCCAACAGGCCGCGAGTCGGGATTTCGAAAATGAGCCGCGTTTGATTTTCGTGATCTTTCTGGGACATAAGAATGCCGCGTCTCGATCCCAGTTTTTTAATAACGTCGCCAGCGGAAACGCTTGGCACGTCCACAATAGTCTCTTCGTACGGCTCCATTTTTTGGCCGTCAATTTCTTTTATGATGACTTGTGGTTGGGAGACTTGCAGTTCATAACCCTCACGGCGCATGTTTTCAAGCAGGATGGAGATATGGAGTTCGCCGCGGCCGAACACTTTGTATGAATCACTGCCCGAGAAATCAACTTTCAAACCGACGTTGACTTCGAGTTCTTTTTCGAGTCGTTCTTTGATTTGGCGAGTCGTAACGAATTTTCCTTCCCGGCCAGCGAACGGCGAATCATTAACCAAGAAATTGAGCGAAATAGTCGGTTCATCAATGGCGATGGCGGGGAGTGGCGGCTGATCTTCTTTTTCACAAACTGTGTCGCCGATGTAAATATCCGGTAGTCCGGCAATCATCACGATGTCTCCGGCTCGCACTTCCTCGACTTCTTTTCGGCTGATTCCTTCAAAGGTGTAGAGTTTGGTAATTTTGCCTTTATGCGAACTACCGTCGGGTTTTTTTACGATAACATTCGCGCCGATTTTGAGCACGCCTTCGTACATGCGGCCGATGGCAAGGCGGCCGAGAAAATTATCATACGCAAGATTGAACGGTTGCATGCGGAAGGGGAGCGCGGTGTCGCCTTTAGCTGGCGGCACCAATTCCAAAATAGCGTCAAGAAGCGGCGAGAGATCTTTCGATTCGTCCGTTAATTTTCGTTTGGCAATGCCGTTGCGGCTGATGGCGTAGATGGTATGGAAATCAATTTGGTCGTTTGAGGCGCCGAGCTCCACAAAAAGCTCGAGAATTTCTTCATGGACTTCGTCTGGTCGCGCGGCGGGTTTATCAATTTTGTTTACGATGACAATTGGTTTCAGTCCAAGTTCCAGTGATTTCTTAAGAACGAAACGGGTTTGGGGCATCGGACCTTCTTGGGCGTCAACCAGAAGAAGAACGGTGTCAATCGATCGGAGCACCCGTTCAACTTCAGAACCGAAGTCCGCGTGACCTGGAGTGTCAACAATATTGATTTTCGTGCCTTTCCAAAAAAGTGAAGCGTTTTTGGCGTATATGGTAATACCACGCTCCTGCTCGAGCGCGTTTGAATCCATGCTAACTGACGTATCCGTGACCATGCCGGTTTGGCGCATAAGCGCGTCCGTCAGGGTCGTTTTGCCGTGGTCAACGTGGGCAATTATTGCAATATTTCGTATTTCTTTCGATTCCATAAATGAAAAAGAGCCGCAGCTCTAGGTGACTCTATTTAAACAAAAAAACATAGATAAGTCAAATAGCCGCTCGGATTCATTTTGAAAGACTTTAGAACCCTAATTCCTTATCCTCTAAGCGAGGATTCTTTTTTGAAATGACTTGTGAGCGCGACTGGCGCGAGCACGAGGAATTTTTCAGCAGAAAAATATCCGTACATTTCAAAAAATGAATCCGAGCGATTATTTGACTTTTTCATCAACCCGAATTAGTCTGTGTTTGTAATGATAAATACACCCCCAAAACCAAATAGTAAGCCAAACCTTGCTCCAAAGCAGGTCTTGTTACGCTGTGTTCCGTATATTTAAACTATTTTGTTTGAATATCTAAAACACCGCGTAAAAGCGGTGTTTTTAGTTTTTTTGGTTCTTTCACAAATTAAACTACAACCCTGAAAAGAAGGAGTCCGTATGCCAGTTAATGAAAAAGAGAAGCGCAATCCGCTGTTCTACCTGTTCGCTAAAATGTGGGAGTATTCGGTGGGTAATCGGAAAAAAATCGGCTGGTTCGTGGTCATGTTTATCGTCGCCCGTCTCATCGATCTTTTCTGTTTACCAATCCTCTGGGCGAACATCATGGATGTTATTCAGAAGCAGGGAATTATGGCCAGTAGTCTCAAAACGCTTTTTGGACTTCTCGTCCTCACCTTTGTGACTGATCTTGTGTTCTGGTCTTTTCACGGTCCGGCGCGGATCTTGGAGCGTATGAACGCATTCAAGGCGCGGATCAATTACCGAAAGTATCTGCTTAAAGGCATCATGACACTGCCGGTTGAATGGCACGTTGATCATCATTCGGGCGATACCAATGACAAAGTGGAAAAAGGCGCGGGTGCTTTATATCGCTTCTCGGAAGGCACATTCACGATCATCTACTGTTTTGTAGAACTTGTCGGGAGCTTCGCGATGCTTGTCTATTTCAGTTCCCCAGCCGCGATTATTGTCACGGCCATGATTCTTGTTACGGTATGGATAACGATGCGATTCGATCGGGTGCTGTTAGGTCAATACAAGGAGCTCAACCACGCTGAAAATAAAATTTCAGAAAAAGTGCTTGATTCGATTACTAACATCATGACGGTCATCATCTTGCGCGTGGAGCAACGGATCTTCAAAGCCATTGTCCACAAACTTGAGAAGCCGCTCGAGCTCTTTCGGGTGAACATTCGTCTCGATGAGTTCAAATGGTTTCTGACCAACATGTGTTGTAACGTCATGACGGTGCTCGTTTTGGGCATCTATTTCTGGCAACACTTGGGAACAACACAAGGGGTACTCGTGGGCAGTGTTTATCTTCTCATCCAGTATCTAAACAAAATTAGCCAGTTATTTTTCCGCTTCACAGAAATGTATGGCGAGATTCTCCAACATAAATCGAAGGTGATGAATGCCGAGGAGTTGGCAAAAGATTTCAAGCCCGAAAGCTTCACAAACCATGTTCTTCCTTCTGGTTGGAAAACATTTGAGGTAAAAGGTTTAGATTTCTCGTACCACAGCGATAGAAGCGGGGATCAGCATTTAACTGACATTTCGCTCTCTATCACTCGCGGGGCAAAAATTGCTTTCGTTGGGGACAGTGGCGACGGCAAGACGACGCTACTCAAACTCATACGAGATCTCTATCATCCTCGAAGAGGAAATCTCTTTGTGGACGGTAAGGAAATTAAAGAAGGGTTTAGAGGTATCGCGCGAGCGATCGCGCTGGTGCCGCAAAGTCCAGAAATCTTCGCAACGACGATTAGGGACAATATTACAATCGGTGCTGATTATGACATGGCATTCATACGGCGGTTTACCGATATGGCATGTTTTACTGATGTCGTCGAAAAGCTTCCAAAAAAGTTTGACTCCTCAATCAGAGAGCGGGGAGTGAATTTGAGCGGGGGCCAGCAACAACGTCTCGCGCTCTCACGTGGACTGCTCACATGCCACGACAAGGACATCGTCCTTCTCGATGAGCCGACGAGCAGTGTCGATATGAAAACAGAGATGCAGATCTACCGAAACATCTTTAGAGGGTTCGAAGGCAAGGTCATCATCTCCTCGGTTCACCGGCTCCATCTTTTAGCACTTTTCGATTGTATTTACGTATTCGAAAAGGGAAGGATTATTGGATCTGGCACGCTTGCCGAGTTGCTCCGGTCTTGTCCTAAACTGGCCACATTGTGGCAGGAGTATATGGACAAAAGGGGAGTGTAGTTTAGGTTTAGTTTTCGAAAAGCAGTCTGGTTACTCGGACTGCTTTTTTTAATTGATTAAACGTGGTTTTATAAAAAAGTGGCATACATCTATTTTAAGCGACCGCTTAAAATAGATGTATGCTTAAGCTAAGTATATAGGTCATAAAAAACAATTGGAAAAGAAATAAAATAAAAAAGCCCCGTCCCGAGAAGACTCGGGACGGGGCGAGATGGGTAAGCGCACTCATCAGTTTGAGCACAATATTCTCCCACAAAAATTCCTTTCCAGAAACAAGAAAGGGTTCTGGTTTCTTAGAAGTCTGACTTCCAAGATTTTCGAAGTCAGACTTCTAAAAGAAAAGAGCCTCGGAAGCTTCAGGACGAAGAAAAAGAACCCCTGTCCGCCCAATGGCAGACAGGGCTCGATGTGAAGACGTTGTATTCAGCTAGCACAGCCTTTCGTCACATCAAAGTGGTGGTGGGTGAGGATGGATTTCAAGTTGACAGGATACTTCCCCCGCCACCTCCTCTTGCGAGGAAAAATTTTGTTTGCCCCACCCCGAGTCTGCTCGAGGGCGGGGGCAAACGGCTTTGGGTGACAACACTATTCAAATAAGTAACTTCATCTCCCAAAGCAAATCTTCTCCAATCATAATTCACCAAAAATTATCAGAAGTCAAGAGTATTGTGCTTTTAGTTTAAAAATGGTATTGTGTTGAAACATCTGTAACATATTTTTCTAGCCGGAGTTTCAATAAGCGAGAAAGGTCGGTTACAATAAGGGCAAAGGGGAGAGGAGCCTAAAACCCTCTCCCATAAAGCCAAAAACCATGGGAGACGAACATCAGACAACAGCAACAAACAATGACGTCGTTGATACGAGAAAAGACGAAGAACTTTTAGCTCTTTCAGTCAAAACGCCAAGCGTATTTTCACAGATTGTGGATCGTTACCAAGAAGCCTTTCTCCGCAAAGCAAAGTTTCTTTTTGGCGGGTCCGATGACGATGCAGAGGACGCGGTGCAAGAAGCGTTTGTGAAAATTTATTTGAATGCCGCCCGTTTCAAGGTTCAAGAAGGCGCGTCGTTCAAATCGTGGGGCTACAAGATTTTGCTTAACACCTGCTTCTCCAGTTTGAAAAAGAAAAAGCGAGACCGGCAGTTTACGGCGGATCTCGACCCAGAGTTTTATGAAGCCATCGCTGACCCCAAAGCGAATGCCGTCGAAGAAGGTTTGCTTCTCGACGAGGCGTTGTCGGTACTTTCAAAATTACCGAATGCGTTTCGAGAAGTCCTTCTGCCCACTTTGATAGAAGGCAAGACGCAAGAGCAAGTGGCTTCGAAACTCGGACTTTCACTTGGCGCGCTTCGGACTCGCGTGCATCGCGCTAAAAAAGAGTTTAAAAAAATTAGTTTAAAAATGATTTCATAAAAACAAAAAAATGAATTCACTCAACATGAAAAATAGAATAATGCGACGGGTCTACTTCATCTACGCGGTGAAACTGCTTATGCGCCCGACCGCGCTCCGGTTTTTCCTGTTTATGGTGCTTTTTCTTTCAACTACCGCTTTTGTCTCTTTCCGAAACGTTTTTTTTAATATTCCAAAGGTGGCGGATCCTTTTCCACTCTATCAATTCGCTGTTTCCGCCTTCGCGCACGCAGAAGTGCCTCTCCAACTTATCAGTATCGCTCTTTTTTCGATTGGACTTTTTCTCGTAAGCGACATTGTCAAGAACTGGCGTGGTACAGAGGCTTTCCGTGTAAATCAAGTTAGGATTTCTTAAATATAACCAAAATGTGCCGGCTTAATGCCAAAAACAGCCCTCATCAGGGCTCTTTTTCATCTGTGTATTTCTCCCTAGCATCTCTGTCTTAATGAGTGCTATACTTTAAAGTAGTAGTTTATTAATTTTTTATTAACTAAATATATGAATTTGCATAAAATTTCATTCGTCCTCCTTATTATTGGAGGTCTTAATTGGCTTCTAGAGGGGTTGTTTGTTTGGGGAATCGGAGACATTTTGGGCGGACCAAGTTCGTGGCTTTCAAGGATTGTCTATATTTTGGTTGGCGCGGCCGCTGTCTACGAGCTCGTTAATCACAAGAACATCTGCAAGAATTGCGACAAGGGTATGGCCGCTCCAGCTGGTGGCATGCAATAATTTTGGGTTTCATTTTTGTCCTTTGAAAAATCCCCCTTTCGGGGGATTTTTCATCTTACGCCTCACGATACAGCGATTCAAATTTTTCCACAGTTTTGCCGATGTCGTGTTCGCTTACGATTTCCAAACTCTTTTTTGACATCTCCGCGCCGAGCTTTCTATCTTTAAGCAGTGCCACAATTTTTTCCGCGAGATTCTGGTGATCACCTTCAGAAAAAAGGTAGCCATTTTCGCCGTCATGAACTAGTTCTGGCAAGGCCATTGCTCGCGCGGCGATGATCGGCAGACCGGAAGCCATGGCTTCCATGGTCGCGATACTTTGGAGTTCAGCATTTCCTGGCATAACGAAACAATCCGCGATCATATACATACTGGGAAGATCTTCGTCCGCCAGAAATCCGGTAAAAGTAACATGATCAGCAATACCGAGGCTTTCCGCCATCGCTTTAAGTTGTGATCCGCGATTGCCTCTACCGACAATAACGGTGTGCATGTCCACATCTCGAAGCGCTATTGGCAGGGCATTGAGAAGAACTTCAAGTTTCTTTTCTGGGTCAAGCCGTCCCACGAAAAGGAGTATTGGTTTTTGCGGGAGATGGTATCTCTCTTTGAGGTGTTCCCCGCGATTATTTTTATTGAATGTGGTGAGATCAACGCCGTTCGAAACAACTCGTACCGTTTTTTCAAAACCAGATTCTCTAAGCAATCGCGCCGCCGTGTCTGTGGGGGTTGTAATATGATCTAGTCGCTTGAAGACAAAATGGAGATGTTTCCATTCGAGCCATATGAAAAGAGCCAGTATGGGTTTCGGTAGGCCAAAAACATGAACCACGTTATCGGGAACGAAATGGTTTGTGCCGACTACCGGAATCCGCATGCGTTTGGCGATTTTTATGACTGTCCACGGCAGAGGGCCGTGAGATTGGACGTGTATAATATCCGGTTTATAATTTTCAAGGGTTTCAGTGAGGCCCTTTTTGATTCCTAAAGGAAGTGTTACCCGTAGAGTTTTTTGTACCAGAGACGGAATTGACCTGACGCCAAAGACAGTGAAACCGTCAAAAGTATAGCGAGCGCAGGATTTATATTGAGATTTTCCAGAGGGGCACATAAAGGCCACCTCGTGACCCCTCTTTTGTAACAAGGTCGCTAGTCTCTTGCAAAAGTAAGTAGAGCCACAGACAAATTCTATATTCATGTCGCTTACGAAAAGTATTTTCATATCAGTTTACGTTAATCGGCATCTGCTTCTCCATACTTTTGACTGATTTTTTTGACCGCAAAATAAATAATAACAGAGAGGACAGCCAAGACTGTTGAGATGATAGCGGTGTAATCAAGATAAGTGTTGATTTTGGCATATGTTTCTCCGAAATAAAAGCCGATGAGAAGGAGGATCAAAGATTTCGGCAAGGTGGCAATAAAGTTATACCAAACAAATTTCCAAAATGGCACTTTGGCCATGCCTGCCGCTACGAGGACAAGCGAGCCCACAGCATGCGACAATTTCCCGATAATGAGCGTTTTGCCGCTATGTTTTTCAAAATGCTTGTCCATTTTCTCTACCCGCTCGAGGGTGATACCAAGAAAACGCCCCCATCGTTCAATAAATTTCTGTCTGCCATAAAAACCGAGTGCGTAGTAGATGCAGTCTCCCACTACATCACCAACAACGGCGATCGCGTACGATATGAAAAAATTTAGTTGGCCGAGCGAGGATAAAAATCCGGCGATGACAGTAATAATTGGTCCTTCAACGACGACAATTGGAAAAAGTAAAAGATATTTATAAGTGGTCAAAAGGGCGATGATGGCTTCAAGCGACATTGGAGGTAAAACTTTTTAACGCACTTTTGTCAGAAGTTCTGGCGCTTTTTCGGCAGATGCGACAGTAAATTGTATTCGGCCGAGAAGTTGGTCGCGCGCGGTCGTAACATCGACTCGCCATTTCCCGGGCTGGATATTTGTTTTGATTGTGTAGCCTCGGTAGCCGCCGTCAGCGCCGCCAACAATGGGGAAAGCCACGCTGTTCGTCTCCACCCAGACCTTCCTTGTTTCATCGAAGTACGACCACTTGTGAAGTACAACAGTGTTTAGTTTGGTCGGCGCAAAGATGGCGCTGTACGCGTAGACCGTCTCGCCTTTTTCGTAATGGAAGGTGTGCGTAAAGCGGTTTTTAAGGTCATACCATGGCCGGTGTTCGTAGGTTAGTGTGTAATTTCCGTCCGGACTTTTTTCAATATTATGGTAGATACCGATGTCTTTAAGCGAGAGGGGAATCGGCGGAATGATATTTTTGAAATAAAGAATATTGAAGGTCGCGTAAATCACAATAATCCAAAAAATAGAAAAAGCGCGACCTTTCATGTAATTATCCGGTGCCACGGCGCGGAGAATCCGCATCATCACTCTGATGATAAGAAGGCTCACAAGGCCGCTTATGACAAAAATAACCGGTCCCATACTGTGCGTGAGCGTTGGAACCATGAAGATGGAGAAAGAAAAAGCGACGATGAAATATATTGAAAGTTGGAGTGTCAAACGGGAATAATGATGGCGTAAATGTTCGTTTCCGAAAAGCATGGTGAGGAGAAAGAGTACGAACGGCCAACTGGCGACAAGCGACGCTGATCGCGAGTAGAAAACAAAAAAGCCGCTGAATAGGGCGCCGAAAGCAAACTGGATGAAAAAGGGAATCCAGTTGGTAAAACGGGAGCGCGGCTTTGAACTGTCCAGTTTGTTGTAGAGAATGATGCCGGCGCCAGCGACGAGAAGGTATGAAAAGAGCAATAGTTGATCTACAAGAAGATCAATCCGGCGAAGCATCAAGTTGTCCGAAGTAAAACCGGCAATGAAAGCGATCCACGACGCGTGCCGTTCGTATTTACGAAAGAATGCCTTGATGCCAGTTTTTTGAGGTTCCGGATTATTAGTTTGGGGGTGAGTGTTGTTCATGTGCGGATTTTTCCAAAAAGATTCACACCATTATTATCGCACAAAATTTTAGATATGGAAAAGGATGGCCGCTCGAATTACTCTTTTATAAAACACGCATAATTTCTGCTGAAATTTGCTATGCTCGTCTCGCCAAGCAGGACTGCGCAATGTTTTATAAAAGAAAATTCTCGCTTAGAGGTTTAAGAGTAAGGAAAAGAAAAAGCCCCACTCCGATTTTATCGAGAGCGGGGCAAGGTGGGTTAACAAGAACTTCATAAGAGTGCATATTTTCCCCCACCAAATTCCTCTTCAGAAACAAAAAGCTGTTTCGGTTTCTGAAGAAGAGGGTATGGTAATTGCGGCTATCAAGAGTAATATCCTTCTTCACCATACCCTTTCGAGTCAGTCGAGGCTGACTCAAAATTTTTGTGGAGGTCTTTTGTGGAGGTCTGACCTCCACGGATTTGAAAGAACGACGGGTGAGGTAATGAAGAGAGCAAGAGAGCTTCCGAAGCTGCAGAAGCTTATAGTGGGGAAAAGAATCTTTACCCGGATAAGAAAATGTTGGTGGCGAGGTGATAAAAAAGATATTCATGTAAGTTCGGCACTTCTTCACCTCTGCCGTCAAAAGGACTGTGCGGGTAACCTGCTTAGTCAATTCAACACGGTTCTCTCCCGCGCAGCTCGGTCTTCGACCGAAAAAGAGTCCCCCTTTCGGCTTCCGAAGCCGAAAGGGGGAAGTGTGAGTTAGGAACCTCGACATATGTATCTTCCACTTCTCTCACACAAAAAGAGTGGCGGGTAAGATATGAATTCAATTTAGAACGTACTTCCCCCGCCACTTCCTCTTGCGAGTAAAAATTTTGTTTGTGTCCCATCCTTCGAGAAGCCCCAGGATTGGGCTGATGGTTTTGGGTAGAAGCCAATGTTCATTTCATCTTCAATCTCTCCCAAAACCATCATTTATCTCCGATTTGAAACTATCATGAAGTTTATGTCCAGTCAACTTTTAGCATTTACTTGCTATCGCCGGTATTTGCTAAAAGTTGGTTTTTGTATAAAAACCACCCCGAGCATCTTTGCAAAAGGGCGGTCTTTTGTGGTGGGAAGTGGTGTCAGTTCTGGTAGACATTGAGGCGGGGATCGCCTCCGGGCGCATGAGAAATCTGACACTTTCTCCGCGCGAGTTCTGCTTTGACATCTTCTGCCGCGCTTTCAATCGAAGCGTCGGCTGGCAGGTAGTGGCTTAACGCCAGGATGACGCACCCCACAAAGAGATCAGTTACAATGTAACCGTTTTCTTCATAGAGAGCTGTTGTTTGTACTCGCGTTGCTATCCGTCGAATGATAGTCTTGGGTATCATAACCACTTCTTTCGTCTGATATTTCTACATGGATGTTTCCATATAAAGTCTAGACCTTTAATACGAAAGGTCAATGTTTTTATACCCGTCTAAACCTACCTCTTGCAAGTCGGAGCGGCTCTGTTAGGATAATGATGTTCATTGAAATATCAAATATTGTTTGCACCAAAATTCTGCTCCCCGGTGGCGCAGCGGTAGCGCAGTCGCCTGTGAGCGTGTTTCTCGATATAATTGTGGTTACAAGAATGGCCAAACGGGAAACAAGAACCTATGCTGACCGACGAGACGCTTTGTTAAAAGCTGTTGTAAAACGGCGGAAAAAGTTGAAGCTTCTCGCGATTGAATATAAAGGTGGTAAGTGTCACGTGTGTGGGTATAACCGTTTTGCGGGTGCGTTAGAATTGCACCATGTCAACAAAGCGGAGAAAAGTTTCGGAATTGGAGACAAAGGATATACACGCGCTTGGATAAAAATAAAAGCAGAGCTAGATAAGTGTGTCTTGCTTTGCGCTAATTGCCATAGAGAGGTCAGTGGTGGTATTACGCAGCTTTCCGCCGAAAGGCGGATTGAAAAACGAGGTGAATTCGGGGAAATCCTAAAAAAACAAAATTCTTGGATGAGAGTCCAGAAGGACAATCCCGAGCCAAGCCCTTCACATGTTAAAGAAAATTTTTAAGGGAAGGTGTAGAGACTATCCCGAAAGGGAGTACTCTCCGATGTTACATCGGAGCGGAAGCGCCTCGCTCCTACATTCTAAATTAAACAAAGAACAAGGAGATGATATAGTCCGTGCCATTGGTAACAGTGGGTAAAACGTAAGCGATTGGTCGTAGGTTCGAATCCTACCCGGGGAGCAGAGCGTTGGTGCTTTTAAATTACTAAATTACTGTGAGGCAAGGC
>MHRY01000047.1 GCA_001822675.1 Candidatus Taylorbacteria bacterium RIFCSPLOWO2_01_FULL_45_34b | reverse complement strand
TCAAGAACCGACGCTGTTCCGGAAAAATTCCCAACCATTTCCGCAAGCGCGCTCTGGTAATTTCCACCCGAAGAAGAAACGATTGGATTCCCTACCTGAAGAAGCATGGCAGAGAGAACTTCTTTGGCGTTTGATACGTTGCTGAAATTTCCAAGCGCTATAGCACTTGACGTTATGTTCCTCGCGGCATCTCTCTTGGTTAAGCGTGGCGTAAGAAATAGAACCTCATCCCAAAACTTCGGCGGCGTCGCAACCCCAGCTTGCGAAAAAATATCCCGATTCCAATATAACACAAGTGGGTCAATCGAAAACGGAAAGGGGGCAATACCCTCCGGCACAACAAACAATTCTGATTCTTCAACAAAACTATCTCGGAACGTGCGAACTGGATAGGTTTCGAAAGGAGTGATAAATATTTTATCTTTATATTGAAGAAGTGAATCTTGTGAAATAAGAATCACGTCCGGAGCAGTGCCCCTGCTTAGTGCCTCGAGAAGATCGTTGTAAAAAATACTCTCATTTTTTTGAACATATTTAATAATATGAGTGTCAGATTGTGACTGGAAGAACGTTGCGAAAAACGGCACCATGGGGGATTCTGATTCAGTACCCCAGACTGTAAGGTTTATAACATTAATGCTATCTGTTTTCCCCTTGGTAAGAGCAAAAACAATAACTCCCGCGAGAATCGCTAGCGCAAAAACCCCGATTAAAACCATTTGAAAAATAGACGTTTTCATATTTTTTTGAATACGAGACCGTAATGATGATCTCCTGCTTTGATCTCCCTTTCGAAAACGAAACCTCCTGCCTCGAAAAGTCGGCGAGCGTCTTTTGGCAAGACTACGGCTTCCTTGGCCGGGCCCATACCGCCAAAAGAGTCACTCCAGTCTATAAGAAACACCCTGCCTTTCGGTTTCAAAATTCTTTTGGCCTCCCCGATAAAATCGTTTTTGGCTTCTACTTGGAATAAAATGTTTGAAGCAATGACGAGATCCATACTTCCTTCTTTTAATTTCGTGCCTCCGATTTTCTCGACATTTCCCCAGATAACTTCGATATTAAAAAGATGCTCCAACCCCGCTCTGTTTTTTATTTTCTGCAGTAGATCTTTTTGAACATCCACCGCGTACACTCGGCCGGAATCCCCCACCCTCTTTGCCGCCTCGAGTACATAGAAACCCGACCCAGCGCCGAGATCAGCAACGTGCATGCCGGGGGCAAGACCGAGTGCTTCAATATTTTTTTGGGGATCAGTAAACATATGGTAGAGAAATAACCAAACACCCCGCCCGAACGACTGAGACCGTTCAGTCGGGCGGGCAAGAGACAATAATTAAAAACTACCTAAGGCCGATTTTGACACTAATCAATCTTACTTTATCTTCCAAAACTTCAATCCGTTTGTCGTGACCATTCACATAAAACTCCAAGCGGTCGAAGCGTTTGTCTACTTGGTCAAACCTTTCATTCATTTCTTTTTTCAAATCAACAAATTTTTCATCTACAGCATCAAACCCCCGCTTTGTCGCAACCGCAAGTTTCTCTATATCCTCAAAACCCCGCTTGTTTATTGCAGTTAGGTTTTCAATCAATTCATTCGTACTTTTTTGTTTTTTGTTTTTCTCCGCCATGTTTTATGTTTTGTGTTGCATGTTTCGTATGCATGAAATTATACTCCAACCACCATAAAACACAAAGACACAAAACATATAACATGAAACATTCAAGAAATACATGGAGAGGGAATCTTCATTCTTCCTCCTCATGTTATATGTTTTATGCTATGTGTGCCTTCAGAGGCAAATAAGCGACGCTAAACTATCTCCTTCGCGGAGCTTCATAATGCGCACGCCTTGCGTCTGCCGGCCGAGCGTCGGAATTTCCTTGATATCAACACGAATGACTTGGCTCTTTTTTGAAATGGCAACTAACTCACTTTCTTCACTCCCCACAACCTTGGACGCAATAATATGGCCGGTCTTTGTTGTTACTTTAGCGGTCTTAATACCGGACCCACCGCGACGCTGGACTTTGTACTCCGAAAGATCGGTGGCCTTGCCATATCCATTTTGCGATACGACGATAACCCGCGCGTCTTTAGCCTCTTTTTTAATCACATCAGCTCCAACAATCATGTCTCCCTTCTTGAGCCGGCAGGCTCGAACTCCTCCCGCCGCTCGTCCCATAACCCGAATATCAGATTCTTTGAAATGAATGGACTGACCGAGCGCGGTTACGACAATTGCTTCATCGCCTTTACCGACAAAGGAGCTTGATTGGAGGGCGTCGCCCTGATCAAGTCTGATGGCGATAATGCCGCTTCGGCGGACATCTTCAAAACTCTTAGCATCAACTTTCTTGGCCGTACCATTTTTAGTCACCATGAGAACCGCGAGCGAAGCGCCTTTGACTTCTTTCGGCATCGGCAAAATCGAGGTGACTTTTTCTTCAGCCGAAAGCGATAGGAAGTTCATAATGGACTTGCCTTTGGTTGCTCGACGCCCCTCTGGAATGTCATACATTTTAATCTGATAGGTCTTGCCCTTGTCCGTGAAAAAGAGAAGGTCGGAGTGAGTCGAAGCGGTCAACATGGTCGTCACAAAATCCTCTTCTTTGGTATCCAAATCAACAACGCCGACACCACCGCGCTTCTGACGGCGATACTCATCGGGATTGGTGCGCTTGATGTAGCCGCCAACGGTAAGCACCAAAACGCTTTCCTCATCCGGAATGGTATCTTCCATCGAGAAATTTTTGGCGGCATGCTTGACCACTTTGGTGCGGCGCGGATCGCTGTATTTCTCCTTAATCGCTTTGAGCTCGTCTTTGATGATGCCGAGCATTTTCTTAACACTACCCAAAATCTCCTTGAGCTCTTTGATAAGGGCTTGGACCGCGTCGAGTTCATCTTCGATTTTTTTGCGCTCAAGACCGGCCAGACGCTGGAGCTTCATATCCAAAATGGCAGTGGCCTGGCGGTCGGAAAATTTAAACGCCTGCATCAAATTTTTGTGTGCTTCGGCGGTGTCCTTTGATTTTTTAATCAACTTGATGATTTCATCAATATGGTCGAGTGCTTTTTTGAGACCAATCAAAATGTGCTCGCGATCTTCGGCCTTTTTTAGATCAAACTCCGTGCGGCGGCGAACCACGTCCTGCCGATGCGCCACAAATTCCTCCAAGATTGATTTGAGAGAAAGCGTCTGCGGCACGCCGTCAACCAAAGCCACCACGTTGAAATGGAACGCTTCTTCAAGCCCCGTATGTTTGTACAAAAAATTGAGAACACTTTGCGGATGGCTGCCGCCTTTAAGATCAATAACAATGCGAATGTCTTTGGCGGATTCGTCGCGAAGGCCTTTGATGCCGTCAATTTTTTTTTCACGCACCAAATCCGCGATTTTCATAATGAGATCGGCTTTGTTGACGCGGTATGGAATCGAAGTGATAACAATCTGAAATGTGCCGGATTTTGTCTCGACAATTTCGGCTTCGCCTCGCACAACCACGCCGCCCTTACCATTGGCATAAGCATGATGAATGTCTTTCTCGCCATAAATAACACCGCCGGTTGGAAAATCTGGACCTTTAACAAACTGGAGGAGGTCTTCGGTGGCCGCGTCCTTGTTTTCGATAAGATGCACTGTGGCGTCAACTACTTCACCTAAATTGTGCGGAGGAATGTTTGAAGCCATGCCAACAGCGATGCCGAGCGTGCCGTTTAGAAGAAGGTTTGGCACGGCGGCAGGGAGAACCGTCGGCTCTTTTTTGGTGTTGTCATAATTCGGCCGCCATTCGACTGTTTCCTTTTCCAAATCTTTGAGCAGTTCGCTTGAAAGGCGGGTCATTTTGGCTTCGGTGTAACGGTGGGCCGCGGCGCCATCGCCGTCAATACTACCCCAGTTGCCCTGGCCAAGAACGAGCGGATAACGCATGGTAAAATCCTGCACCATTTTGACCATCGAATCGTAAACCGCAATATCTCCGTGCGGATGGTATCCTCCCAAAACGTCGCCGACAACGGTTGCCGATTTTCGAAATTTGGCGCTCGCGGTCAAGCCTTTTTCATGCATGACATAAAGAATGCGGCGATGCACCGGCTTCAAGCCATCGCGTACGTCAGGAAGCGCTCGGGCCGTAATGACCGACATGGCATAGTCAAGATACGACTCCTTCATTTCGGTCGTAATGCTACGAGAAACCACGTTTTGGCGCACGATTGGATTCTCGGGAACCGGCTCTGGTTTGTCCTTTTTAGGGGCCATATTGTGATAAGTCTACTATAAAAAGGAGTGCTAGGAAAGTGCTAAAGAGCCTCGAGGTTGAACCTTGGATCGGGAGAAAGGTTCAACCTCGAGGCTTCGCTAGCTTCCGAAGTTTCAGGAGCTTCAAGATTAAGAAAATTGACGACATCGTAAGTCGTTACGTTAGATCGTTAGGTTGCTTAAACAAAACAAGGACAGGAAAAATCGCCCATACACTTAATTTACGCGACCGCTGAAATTAAGTGCATTGTGCTTTTGTAAGTAAAGTGTTGAAATAAAATGTCATCAAAATGAAGAAATAAAAAAAACCGGCGACCTTGCTTTCGCAAAGTCGCCGGAAAATTTCGAATGGTATTTTTAGGTAACCATCTCGCCCCTCCTAACAGCCGCAGACTCCAGGCTCGTAGTTTTTCTCAAGCCACTCAACAATATCAGGCTCAAGATAGTAACGGGTTTGCTCCATAGACATGGTAAAAAGATACTCACCCTTAACCAAGTCGAAGGTACTGGAAGATGCAACATCATGCACCGCTACCACTCGTCCTGCATGTTCTTCTTTCCGTGCACGGAAAGATTCAAACGCAGACCTGGGAAGATTGACGCTTCTCTTTATACGAAAGTCATCAGGATGAACAATAAAAACGGATCTGAAATCGACGCTCATGGTAATTGTTTTGGTTTATAATTTGGGACACCACGGCTTCCTTTCAAGAGCCAACCCGTTGTTTTAAATCGATGATCTGACTGCAAAGATACTAGCATATTAGTTAGTTCGTGTCAATGTCTCGAAAATTCCCGAGGCTAAACCTTTCTACAGATCCAAGGTTTAGCCTCGGGGCTTTAACTACTTTTTCTTATCCTAAAACTAGCAATTATTTTTTACGCCAATTTTATCTTTTTTAAATACTCCGGCAGGGATGCGATTTTGACGGTTTCTTGAGAGCGACTCGCCATATTACGAACGATCACGCTGTCTTCCATGGCTTCTTTTTGGCCGATTAAAATGGTGTAAGGGATTTTCATGTGTTCGGCGCCGGAGAGTTGCGCGGCTAGTTTGTCTTTGGAAAGCGCCTGAAGCATCGGGATTTTTGCTTGCCGCAGAATTTCAATGATGCGGAGGCTTTTCAGTTTCGCTTCAAAACCGAGCTGGATGAAATAAATTTGCGGCTTTTTTATTTTTATCTTTTTCGGGTCGTTGCCGTTCTTCTCATTTTTGCGATAGGCGATGGTGACTCCAAGCGCCGGCAAGTCTCTTCTCCAGCCGATTTTTTTCGCGAGGTTGTTATAGCGTATGCCGACCGCAAGAGGCGTGCCTTCCGCGTCTTCGGCTTGGTCAAGACTTCGGATTTCAAAAATGGTGTGGGTGCAGAAATGGCGGTTGCCGACGAGCGCGTTATTTATCCGGTACGGAATATTCATTTGCTCCAAAAATTCCAAAACTTCGGTAAAATGTTTTCGACTTATTTCTGAAAGGCTGCCCAAAGATTTCGGCGCAGCATCCTGAAGCGGTTTACATTTTTCATTCGGGCATTCCAAAAGATCAAAAGTTTCGCGTTTCATTGTTTGTCTGCAGTGTGCCGGCAGAAGATTTATGTTTTTACGATAGTAGGCAGTTAGTTCTTTGCTGAAACGCATCACTGATTCTTTGTCTCCGATTGAGTTGATATCAATATATAAATTTTCAAAACCTTCTTCTTTGAGAATTTCAATCGTGGTTTTGATAAGAATGGCTTCGGCGATGCTTTTGGTCGTGCCGAGAATTTCTAGGCCATAGCGTTTTTCTTTGCTGGCATTTTTGCGGGATGGGTTGGTGGAGAAATGACCGGCGAAAAAGAGCATGACCGGCTGGGGTTCTCGATACAACTCTTTTTCCTCATAGGTTCGGATGAGTGCTACTTTTTCTTCCGGACAAATTGAAAGAAAGCATTCTTCTCCTTCCGGCAGCTGCCGCGGCTTGCTTTCCGCCTCGATCATTTCACGAACGCGCGAAAGGTCATCCTTGGTGACGGTCGGAATTGTAATCGGAGAGAAGCCGTAATAGAGCGCGGCTTCTTCGGCGCGACTGGCGTTTTGGTAGGTAATGAATTCGGGAGCTTTCCTCTTGCTGTTTTTACCAGCCGACTTTTTTTCTGTCGAGGCGACGCTAGGCATTATGGTTTCAAAATGTGCTACCGCTGTTAATTACTACTAGCTTCTAATTATCTAACTAAATGCGCCCCGGGAACATGTCTATTTTTTCAAACGGCAGGAGTCTGACGAACGGTCGGCCAATGATATATTTACGATTAAGCGGCCCCCAGTAGCGCGAGTCAGAACTTGCCGGTCGATTGTCGCCAAGCACGAAGTATTCATCATCTTTGAGTGTTGTGAGAAAATTGCCAGGTATGTTGTTTTGAATATATGGCTCGATAAGGTCGAAGGATTTATCTCCTTTATGAATTGTGACAGTTGTACCTTTAATTTCGATGGTTTCGCCGGGCAATCCGATAATCCGCTTGATGTAGTATTTTGAAGTGTCGTTTGGATATTTAAAAATGATGACATCGTCCCGTTTCGGTTCTTCAAATCGGTAGCTTATTTGATCCACAATGAGATACTGGCCGTTCGCAAAGGTTGGATCCATGGATGCGCCCGAGACGATGAACGGCTGGGCGATAAAGTAACGGATGGGAAGGACAATAGCGAGGGTGATAACAATAGTACGAAACGTTTCTTTCAAAAATCCTGGTTTTTTTTCTGGAATGTTCTCTTCGTGCTTCTGATTTTCGTTTTCCATCCGGCAATTGTAGTACAAAGGGTTGTTTGATACAAGCAAAAAGCAGTGTTAGAGAGTAGCACCGCTTTTCGCAATTACCAAGATCCAAGAAACAATAACCAAATAAATTCCAAACATCAAAATCCAATAATCAAACGAATTTGTTTGGGTGTTGAAATTTGGTCATTGGGTATTCTTTGGTGTTTGTATCTTGGTGTTTGGTTATTAATATAGATTTTACATTTTGCTCGTTACATTTTACACTTAAGTCATGTTTATTATCGTTGGATTAGGCAACCCGGGCGAAGAATATACCGATACTCGGCACAATACAGGCAGAATGGTGCTTGATCAGGTGCGAAAAGCGCATGATTTTTCGGAATGGACGGAGGATAAGAAGAATAAGGCTCTGGTTTCGGAGAGAAAAATTGGAAAAGAGAAGATGATGCTTCTTTTACCGGAAACTTTTATGAATAAATCCGGAGTTTCACTTAAAAATCTCATCACAAGCGAAAAGAAAGCGGAACATCTTGTGGTAGTGCACGACGACTTGGATTTGGCTATTGGAAAATTCAAAATTTCTTTTAATCGTGGTTCGGGTGGACACAAGGGAGTGGAATCTATTACCCGGGCGATTAAAACCGAAAAATATATCCGCATTCGTGTTGGCATTTCACCCGCGAACGCCAAAGGTGTTGTTAAAAAACCAAAAGGCGAGGAAGCGGTCAGCGATTTTATTTTAGGAAAATTTAAAAAACCCGAGCTAGACGCACTCAAAAAAGTCTGCAAGCATATTTCCGAAGCAGTCAGCGTGCTTGTGTTGGAAGGAAAGGAAATGGCGATGGGGAAGTATAATAGTATGTAGTGTTTCTTGTGACATAGCATAAGAAAGGCTCGAGCTTTGTTGAAGTTGCTATCTTTAGGTATTCGTGTTATTTTCACAAGCAGAAAGAGAGGTGACTGTTGTGCCTAAAGCCAAGACGGTAGATGAGCATTGCGGGCAACCCGAAGGCTCATTCAGGAGGTTTGTCCGAGAAAGCGAAGGTAAGACCAAAAAAGAATAAGCCGAGAGGATCGCTCGAATGCGGCGCCTTCTTCTCAAAAAAGTTGAATAAAAAGGCGTGGTATCAAGGATTCGTGGAAACACGAGTCTTTTTTGTTTTCCACCTCGATTTTTGTGGATGTACTGACAGGTAAAAGTATATGTTATAATAAAACTGTTATGAGGACACAGAAAGGATTTACACTTATCGAACTTCTGGTGGTTATTTCTATCATCTCGCTACTAACGAGCATCGCGCTCGCAAGTCTTAATACTGCTCGGGCAAAGGCGAGAGATGCACGGAGGTTAAGTGATCTCCGACAGGTACAGAACGCCCTCTTTCTCTGCCGTGACAAAATAGGCTCTTTTAATATAAACGGCGAAACAAAAATTGCCACTCCTTGTAATCGCGAGGGAATTAATGACAGTGATTTTGTTTCTAGTTGGACGGCGCAGTGCTCCGAGTTTATGCCGAAGTTGCCGGTAGATCCGTTGGGGTCGCCTCTTTATCAATATGCTATTCACACGTCAGTAGACGACCAACATTTTGCACTTTTAGCGATTCTCGAGAACAGTCCATACGCCAAGACGACGGCAGAGGTGACTAATTATCTAACAACGCTTGGTATTACTGGTTGGTCCCAATGCCCCGAATATAATTACGTGATCGGGTTTTAGTGGCAGAAGCTTTGAAAACACATAACCGAATTTTCATTGTGTACGGTTCTTCTCACGCGGTGGTTTTAGAGAAAGCCTTGCGTGAACTGATGGAGCAAAATTATTAAACCAACACATCTCTTACGATATATCGTAAGAGATGTGTTGGTTGAGCTGAGCCAGTTGCTATTTTTATATATTTGTGTTAATCTTAAAAGTGGAGGAAAAACACAATGACTAAAGCAAAAACGATAGATGAGCACTACGGAAAACCTGAAGGTACGTACAAAAAGTTTATTCAGAAAAGCGAGGGGCAAGTCGTGAAAGAAGAGGAGGAGCGAAAAGCTCGCATCCGAGCTCGCAAAAAGTAGACGGTTTTGTTTCCGTGAACGAAAAAAGACCCCTGGGAACAGGAGTCTTTTTTTTCTTTTCTAAAATCTAGAATCTACCCTCTATTTTTCTCCTTTTTATTCCTGAATCTACTTTTTCTCTCCCGCAAATGAAAGCGCCATTTTTTGTTCTTTTGGATCAAAGAGGGTGATTTTAAACGGATAGGTTTTGCCAAGCTCCAACTTTTCGCGCAGTTTTTCCTCCGAGCCAAATTCGCTTATGTGGACGAGGCCTGCAACGCCCTCTTCGATTGAGGCAAGCGCGCCGTGCTTGTTGAATTTGATGATAACGCCGGAAACAACATCGTCCTTTTTATATTTAGTGGCGGCTTCAATCCATGGGTTTAGTTTCAGCGCTTTGATTGAAAGTGATATTTTACCTTCTTTTATTTCAATAACCTTGACCTTGACTTTGTCACCGACTTTGAAAAGTTTCCGGGGATCTTCGACAAGCGCCCAATCGATTTCAGAAATGTGTACCAAGCCTTCCAAGCCTTCTTCGATTTTGACGAAGACGCCGAAATCAACGATACCAGTCACTGTGCCGCCGATTTCATCTCCGACTTTGTATTGTTCGATAATTTTTTCTTTCTCTTTTTCTTCAGAATTCTTTTCAGAGAAAATCAGTTTTCCTTCTTTTGGAATGGCACCGATGATTGAAACTGAAAGTTTTTCTCCTACCAATTTGCGGAGTTCCTCCAGAATTTTGTCCTTGTCGCCGTCTTGGACGCGCGGATAATGTTCGCTCTTAAGCTGGGAAGCCGGCAGGAAGCCTGGGATGCCTTGCCACTCTATAATAAGACCGCCTTTGTTGGCTTCTTTAACCGGCAAATCAAAGACCTTGCGATCTTTGATGGCGACTTCCGCCTCGCTCCAAATGAGCGCTTGACGCGCTTCTTTAAGAGAAAGTTCGATGTAACCGTTTTCGTTGCCAGTGTCTACAACCTTGGCGGCAATGGTGTCTCCAATTTGAACGCGTTTGATGATATCGCGCGCGTTTAAGTATTCACGGCCGTAAATAATACCGGTTCCGTACGGTGGCAAATTGACGTACACGCTCGATTTTTCTATCGCAATAACAGGCCCCTCAACCAAATCTCCGACTTCTGGGGGTGTGGCGCTCTTATTCAAGAGCTCCGTCATAATGCTTTCCTTTTTAATTATCGCGTCGCCTTTTTCAGTTTTTATGTCTTCTTCTTTCTCTTTGTTTAGATTTTTTTCTTCAACAATAACCTCATCAATTTTTTTTGTTGCCATATTTTTTGCCTCTGCCGGTTCCGCTTTTTTCTTTAACATCTTATTAAAGCGGGGTTAGCCAGGCGAGAGTTTTTTTAATGTTCGTTCATCGAGTATAATGGAAAACGTAATTTTGTAAAGCTGGCGCGTAAATGCGCAAACATCAAAGTAGAAGGCAATAATCAATAACCAAGAGACAAACACCAAGGAATATCCAATAACCAAATTTCAAGACCCAAACGAATTCGTTTGATTATTGGATATTAATGTTTGGAATTTATTTGTTTATTGTTTCTTGCCCGCCCGACTGAACGATAGCCGTCGTTCGGGCGGGGTTATTGGTGTTTGTCTATTATTTGTTATAATAATTACAAATGATTATCACATACCAAGGAGCGGAGTTTTTTAAGGTTCAGTTTGGAGACACCACGCTTGCTTTTAATCCTGTTTCTAAAAAATCCAATTTGAAGACACCGCGTTTCGGCGCGGACATTGCTATGGTTTCTATCAACCACCCTGACATGAATGGGGTTGAGACAGTGTCTTTGGGCGATAAGCTGCCATTTGCCATTACCGGCCCAGGTGAATACGAGGTGAAAGGCGTTTTCATTACAGGCCTTGCGACCGAATCAATGTATGGTGGCGAAAAAATCGTCAATACTGTGTACGTGGTCTCGCTTGAAAATTTGAATCTGTGTTTTTTGGGAGCGCTTTCTTCAAAGGAATTGCCGACGGCGGTCAAAGAGTCATTCGATAATATTGATATTTTATTCGTGCCGATTGGCGCTGATGGTGTGCTTTCGCCTGCCGACGCCTACCGACTGTCCGTGTCTTTGGAGCCGGGCATTATTATTCCCATGCATTTTGGCGCGCTTGGCCAGCCAAAATCGTTGCAAATATTTCTGAAGGAAGGCGGCGCGGAAGGGCAAAAGCCGATTG
This sequence comes from Candidatus Taylorbacteria bacterium RIFCSPLOWO2_01_FULL_45_34b, assembly GCA_001822675.1. GTDB lineage: Bacteria > Patescibacteriota > Minisyncoccia > Phycocordibacterales > DSPV01 > 01-FULL-45-34b. The sequence continues at coordinate 3,836 of MHRY01000047.1, read as the reverse complement.
AAAAGTTGACCATTAAAAAGAAGGATTTGGAAGGAAAGGAGGGCGAGATCGTCGTTCTCGAAAGCCCTGTTTAATTTTTTGATATTTTGATATTTGATTTTATTAAACGTTTGCAAAGCAGACCCGAAGGGCAGAAGCGAAGCATTGCTTTCGGCCTCTCGCTTTTTCTTTCGTCCATTGTCTTTGTGATGTGGATTTCCTTATTTCAACTTAACGTCGCGAGAGACAACGCAGTGCTCGCGGAAAAAGATATTCCGGCGGAGGTAAGCCCGTTTCAAGTTTTGAAAAATAATGTGGCTGGCGCTTTCGCAGGGCTTCGACAGGTTATGGGAAATGCATCCGGTGCGACCTCTACTTCTTCTTATACTGCTTCCGAAGAAAGTTCCTCCGGCGGTCTCGAGGTTATAAAGGTTGAGGATTAGCACTGGAGAAGCACTTGGAGACGAGGCTTCCAAGTGCTTCAGGAGCTGCAAAAGCTTCGCTAGCTTTAAGATTAAGAATAGTAGTCCGAGGTTGAACCTTGGATCTGGAGAAAGGTTCAACCTCGGAGCTTTTTAGTTTTGGGAGCTAAACTCCCAAAAACAAACTTCCAAAAGCCCAAAAATTTGACTATTTACTAAAGACATGCTATTTTTTGAAAAGCCATGTTCTTTTCCATAGAGGAGGTGTGATAAAAGCATGCCGACACATGCACATTATTTGTTTAACTTAAACAACTAAAGAATAAGGCTGGTAGAATGTATGAAATTCAAGGTTTGCTTCAGATATATTCTGATTGACAGTGTCACCGAAGACAACTGGGTAGCTTCGGTAACTTGTTTTGGTAAAATGAGTGCGAATGCACTTCCGCGAGTTGGTGAACGCGTATATCTTTGCACAGACTGGGTTGACCCATCAAAACGGTTTTCAATCGATGATTCAGATGATGATCTCGAAGTAGTTGCTGTTAACCACATGGTACGCGAGGGTGGTATGCTAGAACATGAGGTTTGGCTTGGCGATCGTTATTACGACATCGACAACATGGATACAGACGACAAAAAAGACAACGCTATGGCAGCCTACGAACGTGTGCGGCAGAAAGTAATCCCTATGTTGAGAAGGCAGGGTTTCAAGGAATTCAAATGGAATAAGTTACCTTGATCGTACATCGCGTCTAGCACAGGTTATTTTTTGGATTAAGTCTTTATTTCCTGGCGACTTTGTGAAAGCAAAGCCGCCGGTTTTTTTTATTTCTTTATTTTGATTTCTTTATTTTTTGAAGATACTTTATTTCGACATTTTATTTAAAAACCACAATACACTTAATTTAAGCGATCGCTTAAAGTTGATGTATGTTAGTAAACGCCGATAAATGTCGTCCTTGCATCTACTTTTCTTCTACATCTTAACTTTCTCTGCCACTTTTCCTTCGGAAATTATTTCGTCAATGACGTTTCCTTTTTTATTGAGTTTTTTTACTTCAAATGTAAATTCTTTGTCTTTGAAATCAACAACGACTGTCCCTCCCTTCGTAAGATCTTTCGAAATCATGAGCGAAGCGACCGAGGTTAGAATTCTGTTTTGGATAAGACGTTTGAGCGGCCGCGCACCATATTGCGGGTTGTAGCCTTCCTTCGTGAGATATTCGAGCGCGATTGGCGTCACTTCAAGCTGAATTTCCTTAGCCTTGAGACGATCTTTGACGATAGAAATCTGAAGGTCAACGATTTTCTGAATGGCCTCTTTAGTCAAAATATCAAAGACAATGATGTCGTCGAGGCGGTTCAAAAATTCCGGTCGGAAATATTCTTTAAGCGAGAGCATGACTTTCTCTTTGGCGTTTTGATAATCTTCGGTCTCGCCGGTCGAATTACTGAAACCCATTTTCTGCATGCGATCAATGTGTTGGGCACCGATGTTGGAAGTCAAAATGATAACGGTGTTTCGGAAGTTGACCACTCGTCCTTTGGCGTCAGTCAGCCGGCCATTGTCCAAAATTTGAAGAAGCACGTTGAATACTTCCGGATGAGCTTTTTCGATCTCATCAAAGAGAATAACGGAGTATGGCCGATGCCGGACTGTTTCGGTGAACGTTCCGCCTTCTTCATGTCCAACATAGCCCGGCGGCGCGCCTAAAATTTTAGAAACCGAATGTTTCTCCATATACTCCGACATATCAAGCCGAATTAGGGCCTTCTCATCGTCAAACATGAATTCCGTGAGCGCTTTGGTCAGTTCCGTTTTACCAACACCAGTCGGCCCGAGAAAAATAAACGAACCGATTGGGTGATTCGGGTCAGCGATGCCGGCGCGGGAACGCTTGACCGTGTCGGCAATTTTCTTGACCGCGTCGTTTTGACCAACAATGCGCTTCTTGAGCTCATCTTCCATGCGATTCAATTTCTCCGCCTCTCGCTCCAGCATGCGTTGGACCGGAATACCCGTCCAGCGAGACACTACCTCCGCGATATCATTCTCCATAATGTCCTCCTTCAAAATGCGCCGCGAGCTCTGAAGGCGCTTCAAACGCTTGGTCTTCTGCTCAAGCTCTTTTTCGAGCATTGGAATTTTCCCGTAGCGAATTTCCGCCGCCTTTGAAAGATCAGCTCTTGCTTCGGCCGCTTCGGCCTCGAGTCGCAAGGTTTCCAATTCTTTTTTGTGCGCTTTGATTTCGGAAAGTGTCTCTTTCTCGTTTTTCCATTTTAGTTCAATCTCGGAAGTCTTTTCTTTGAGGTCAGCGACCTCTTTTTCTATTGCTTTAATTCGGCTTTTGGCTTTCTTTGACTTTTCTGATTCTTTTTTCAAAGCCTCACGTTCGATTTCCAAACGCATCACTTTACGACGCGTTTCTTCAAGAATCGGCGGCATGTTTTCGAGCGAAATTTTAAGAGAGGAAGCGGCCTCGTCGATTAAGTCCACCGCTTTGTCCGGCAAAAATCGGTCGGTAATATAGCGACTCGAAAGTTCAACGGCCGAAACAATCGCCATATCAGTAATATGAACACCGTGGTAAAGCTCATATTTCTCCTTAAGACCACGAAGAATTGCCACTGCGTCTTCCGGTGAAGGCTCGCTCACATACACAGGCTGAAAGCGGCGGGTCAATGCCGGATCTTTTTCAATGTGGCGCTGATATTCCTTAAGTGTGGTTGCGCCGATGGCCCGAACTTCGCCACGCGAGAGCGCCGGTTTTAGCATATTGGACGCATCCATTGAACCTTCGGCCGCGCCAGCGCCAACAATCGTGTGAATCTCATCAATGAAAAGAATGACCTTGCCTTCGGAGCGTTGAACTTCTTTCATAATATTTTTAAGACGCTCTTCAAATTCGCCGCGATATTTGGTGCCGGCAATGAGAAGGCCAAGATCAAGAGACACAAGATCTTTGTCTTTCAGTGATTCAGGAATGTCGCCACTCGAAATTCGAGAGGCTAAACCTTCAACAATGGCAGTTTTCCCAACGCCAGCCTCGCCAATTAAAATCGGATTGTTTTTTGTGCGACGGGAAAGAATTTGGATGACGCGGTTGATTTCGTTGTCGCGACCAATGACAGGGTCGAGTTTATTTTCGGCCGCGAGCTTTGTCAGACTGCGTGTGTATTTGGCAAGAAAGCGAAATTTTTTGGCGTGGCCAACATCCGTCACTTTGCTACTTCGGAGTTCTTCAAGGACGCGAAGCACGCCGTTTTTATCAATCCGAAAACGCGAAAGCATTTCTTTGGCGCCACCTGGCACCTCAAGAAGCGACACAAAAAGATGCTCCGTTGAAACAAATTCGTCTTTAAGCGAACTTGCAATCCTACCCGACGCCTCAATCGCTTGAGCGAGTTCCGGCGTTAAATAAATTTGATACG
>MHRY01000046.1 GCA_001822675.1 Candidatus Taylorbacteria bacterium RIFCSPLOWO2_01_FULL_45_34b | reverse complement strand
CATCACATTCCAGCGGCTACTTTTCGTGAAGTTATTGCTCAACTGAATCCAAAGTACATTTATGGTCTTACGGCTACTCCGAAGCGAAAACACAACGATGAAAAATTAATTTATGTTTACATCGGCGAAATCATCGCTCGCATGGAAACTTCATATATTGAATCGGTCTCCAGTCTCCCAAGTCAGCCACCGGAGGTTTTAATCCGCACGACCACCTTGGCAGTACCATTTAAGTTTACGACGGATCATTTTCAACTTTTGGCTAAAGTTGTATGTTTCGATACTACTAGAAACCAGATGATTATTGAAGATATTTTAAGCAAGGTTGGCGATGGTAAAAGACTGCTTGTGTTAAGCGAACGGAAAGAACATCTGGAGATTCTAGCCATGTATCTTAAGGGTAAGTGCGAAACAATTGTTATTTCAGGAGACGATTCAGCACCGAAAAGAAAATCAAAGCTGAAACAAATTGAGTCTGGACATTATCGAGTCATCCTTTCTACAGGACAATTCTTTGGTGAGGGTATAGATATTCGAGGAATTTCTTGCCTGATTTTAGCCTTTCCTTTTTCGTTCGAAGGCAAACTCGTTCAGTACATGGGACGCCTCCGAGATATTGGAGAGCAGAAAACAATCGTTGATTATCGAGATGCACAGATTCCATTTTTGGAGAAACAGTTCAAGCAACGGGAACGGCACTATAAAAAATTGAAAGCGCAGATTAGGCAATTATGACTCGGCATAATTTGCTTAACTTTCGAAAAGTTAAGCAAATCGTCCCACGCTCTCAAATTTCGTCTTACGGCTTGGAACCGGGGCGCAAAAGGTGGCAAACTCTTACCCTTGGCATTCACCCCCACACCTATGCATAGGTGTGGGGGCATGGCTCGCCACCCTCCTTCGCTAAAGCTTCGGCGGGCAGGCAAGGGCAACAAATGGCGAATTCGGGGTAACCTAAAACCGCCTTTCGGGCGGTCTTGGTTTAAATCGTGGCAACTGGGATTTTTCGGGATGTATAATCTCCTCCCCTCTTGCTTCTCTCGAACTTCAACGGACCGATGATCATTTGAAACTTTAACCCTTCATTCGTGTATGTGGCTACGTAAACTTTTTTTCCTGAACCTTGACTTTTCATTTTAGCCATGATATCAATAGTTCAGAAAAAATCAACCCAAGAAAGTCTATGGTAACCTACACTCTAAATATCAGGGAACCTGGTAAAAGCAAACCCTTCCACCGCATACAAGACATCAGGGCGAAAAGCTACCCCCAGATCGGAGAGATAAGGCACGTCTTATATGACGCAAAAACAAAAGCTGGGTATCAGCAATCTTTCAGAACAAAAGTCAAGATTGTTAGCGTCGAAGGAGGTCTGCTCAAATCCAACTTCCAAAGTGACGGAACGATAGAACAGACAGAGGGTTGGCATGAATGTTCGTGGTGGATAGTCACCGCAGAACCAGTGGCCGAAAATTTTCTCGCCGGCCTAAAACGAATGAAAGAAAACACATAAGACACTACTGGGTCACCTAGTAAAAGCCGAGCTTCACCCGCTTGGTTTTTTTCTTACCCCCACTTTCTCCATTTGCTTTCCCTCCTCCAAATTACAAATTAACAACCGGTCGGATGTTTATTTGTAATTTGAATATTGAATTTTGTGATTTGTTTGGAATTTGAATATTGGAGCTTGGTGCTTGTAAAATAGACCGCCCTAGCGTAAGTATTTTGCTTTATTCGCCACATGCTCCTCATGCATCACCGCGTAGTGCATGACACCGTTTCGATCTGTCAAATAGTAGAGATATTTTGATTCAATCGGGTTCATGGCCGCGGCGATCGAAATTAGTCCAGGACTTGAAATCGGCCCGGGCGGCAAGCCGCGGTGAAGATAGGTGTTATATGGCGATTCGAATTTGAGATCTTCGAGAGAAACTGGAAAATGATTCTTGCCGAAAATGTACGGAAACACAGAGTCGACTTGGAGCGGCATGCCGATCTCAATTCGCTTCCAAAGGATACCAGCAACCATCTGCCTCGTTTCATACAGTCGCGCTTCTTCTTCGAGAATCGAAGCCATGGTAATAATTTCCTTAAGCGGCCGGCCGGAAGCGACAATGTCTTTCTCAAAACCCTTCATTTTCTGGTCGAAATTCGATTCCATGGCCGAAACGACATCTTTGGCACGGACATTCGGTAAAAAGAAATACGTGTCAGGGAATAAAGATCCCTCTTTTGGTGTAGCGAGCGCACGAAATTCATCTTTATCAAAATATATAAACTCTTTTGGAATAAGCTCGGCGATTTGATTGACACTTGAACCTTCCGGAATCGTCACGCGAATCGCCGTTAAACCAAACTCTCCTAAAAGCATACGCTCGGAGAGCGGAATAAGTCCAAGCGGTTTTCCAAAAAAGTAATCACCAGAGAGAATCGGCTTGCCACTACCGAGCAGTATAACAATTGACTTAAACCAAAATGGGGAAAAAACCGCGTGCTCTTCGTACAACCTAAGCGCGATACTTTGAAGAGTCTCCCCTTCCGCGACCGTTATCAAGGAATGAGAAGGAAATTCTTCGGGTGTTCTATATCGAAACGTGTAGATAAATAAAAATACCCCAACCAAAAGAAGAACGAGTATAAAGCGGCTCCGCCGGCTCTCGGTGTACACATGGAACAGATGCGCTATATTTTGGAAGCCCTTTTTTAGCGTGGACAAAATCATGGGGTAAAGGATAATGCCCAAACTCTAAACAGGCAAATTGGCTGGGGCTTCTGATTTTTTGGCGGTAACACGTGGCAGACTTGGCGTTTGCGCGACTGTTCCCGGGAAATGATATATCGTGGCCAACTCTTCGGTGTTTAAAATGTAAGGATGCTCATGAAAATTTTTATACGGTGCGTGGAAAATTGATCTCATTTTATAAGCCTGAAGCATGCCCCGCTCGGCGGCGTTTCGTCGTACGCGGTGGAAATCTTGCCATGGGTAGTCAAAATCAGTAAACCAACCTAATCTGAAACCGTTGAGCGAGTTGGAACTGTACTGCCTAAAACTGCCGACAAGACCGTTGATACTGACTGGGCTGAAAGCTTCTTTAGTCGGAAAATAAACTCCTCGAATTACACACTCAAAAGCAAACTTCGAAGCGGCTTTTTCAAGCGCGGCAATCTTGTCAATCTGACCTTTAGTTGGGTTAGGAAAACTGGGATACTGCGCGCCCGGCACTTTTGTGGTGGCTTCCTCGCGAATTTTTTCCACTTCCCTCTTGATATCTTTTTTCCAATCTTCCTTTGAAAATAAACGTCCGTCTCTGAATTTTTCCTTCTTATGAGCCTGGATAAGAATTTGAATCCAAACCTGCTCGCCTCTTTTAAGTGACCCAAGATATTCAAGAACCGAAGTCATGGGATCAATCTTATATTCTTCTTCCTGCTCTTTATCGAGACCGTAATCAACATAGGTCATTATGGGATACACTGTTTTTTCAGTTAGCGTGAAGTACGTCGCCCACAGCGGATATTCAACAGGATCATGGTAGACGGATTTTGTGTAATCCTCCGCTTCATAAATTTCAATGCCCGGGTATTGGGCATAAAGCTGGGCTTCAACTAAATTTTTCCACTTTGCATGGCACCAAATATAGAAATGAATTTGGCCGTCGATTGAAACGAGTTCAAGCGACCACCACGGGCGAATTTTGCCCTGCCAATACGTTTCAACTTCGGATGCCGCGCCGGTTTGATAGAGCGCGGTCAAGAAGATCTCCATGCCCTTAGGAGATCGGTTTACTTCTTTCGGAAGTCTGATTTCAAGCAGAACCGAGCCTTGCTTCAAAATAAAATCGGCGCGAACGTAGCGCATCCAAACACCGATAAAAACGCTGATAGCAACAATTGGCACCCAAAACGGCGCGAAATAATAAAGATACTTAAAAATACCGAGAAAAATCGGGTTGTTAAACAATGAAAAGAAATCCGAAAAGATCGCCATGAAATATAGTATACCGAAAAGGAAGACTGTTTTCTAGGGGGAAAAGGGAGAGCTCGGATTCTTTCTCATAATAAAAGTCCCGAGGCTGAACCTTTCTTTGGATCCAAGGTTCAACCTCGGGACTTTTTTGTTTTCGATTTAGAAATTAGGACGAAGCTACCGCGTAATATTTGCCATCCTTGTCTTTTTTGAAATGCTTTTGGTTCTGGAGATTCACCATAATGGTGTTTTCTTTGACATAACGTTCTTTCAAAACTTTATTCACAATTTCATCTTTCGAAAGCGGACCAAACTTACCGAGGACATGACGGATAACATCCTTAACCACGCCGGAAATATATCCCCATTCGGAAAGAGCGTAGAGTCCGCGGCCAACCAAAACGAAACGCTTGTCCTTGATGAGTTCGTTGTGGCAAGTCGCGACATGAGCTTTTTTGCCGAAAAGATTTTCAATCGATTTTGCTACTTCACGGAAGTGAATTGGGGAACCGTGCTTCCTCAGCGCTAGAAACGCGTAATCTCGGATACCTCGTGCGTGAACGTTTGAGGAAGTCGTCTTGCCCCATTCGCCGAGCGGATTTTTGCTGATATTTTTCGAAATGGAAAGCCATCGGCGCAAAATTTCTTCGTTCTTGTATTTATCTGAAACTTCTTTCAAGTGTTCGAGGAACGAGGAGATAAGATCGCCCTCGGGGATAAGATCGTCGTCAGAAAGATTCTTGTAGAGTCGGCGAAGCGCTTCATGCACTTTTCTGGAAAGTTCAGCGTCGACAAACCAGCGGTGCTTGAATTCATCATCCTCTTTTTCTTTTCGGAATGGATCGCCCAAAATGAGGAGTAAGTTTACGTAATTTTGAACCGAAAGATCTTTTGAAACGTGGTTTAAAAAGTCCTCTTCGGCAACAATGCCGCCAAGCGAGTGGAGAAGGGTCTCGAACTCATCAAAAGCCGGCTTTTCCTTCTTGTAGGATTCTGATTTTCGGATTTGGTTTAAAGCGTAATTTTCGATTTGGCGAACACGCTCACGGGTAATGCCATATTTCCTGCCGATTGATTCGAGCGTCATTTTGTCAGGATCATTTCCAAGGCCGTATCGAAGAGTGATAATATCACGCGCTCGAGGAGGCAAAACGGAAAGAAGCCGCTTAATGACTTGTTTTGGTTTTGTGTCTACTGGTGCCATAGAATTGTTCTACTACCTAATAATTATTTTATTACTATAATTTGGTGTATAAGCAAATTATCACATGCCATCTGTACAGTCAAGTATATGTGGTTTTTCGAAAAAGTATATAGCTTGGAAATAACCCTACTCCCCTAAGACAATGTTTACAAGTCTCCCTGGAACATAAACAATCCGCGCCACCCCTTTGCCCTCCGTCCACTTCAAAATATCCTTGTATTCTATGGCTTTTTTCTTAATCTCGGCCTCTGTTTCCTCACTTAAAACAATAATCTTCGCTCTCACTTTGCCGTTTACTTGAATGGCAATTGTCTTCTCCAGGGAGACAGCTTTTTTCAGATCAAATACAGGCCATGGCGCGATATGAATTGACTCTTTATTACCCATGCTCCTCCAAAGCTCCTCTGTAATATGTGGGGCAAAAGGAGCCAAAAGTCGAAGTAACACGCCGTAGGTTTCGGTGTTTATATGCTCCACCTTCTCACATTCATTTACAAAAATCATAAGTTGACTTATGGCTGTGTTGAAACGAAACGCCGAAATATCTTCGGTTACCTTTTTTATACTCTGGTGCAAAAGAGTTTCGATTTTCGCATCCTCTTTCTTCTCTTGTCTCTCATGTTTTATGTCATATGTTATATGTTTTATTTTGAGTCTCCACACCTTTTCCAAAAATCTTCGGCTGCCGGTCATATTGTCCGTGCTCCAGCTCACAGCTTGATCGAATGGTCCCATAAACATCTCATACACCCGCAGGCTATCCGCGCCAAAAGTCTCAATAACGTTATCTGGTTTGATAACATTCCCCCATCGCTTCGACATTTTTCTGCCATCAGAAGCCATGATAAGCCCGACGCTTTGCAATCTTTTAAATGGCTCGTTCGTAGAGACAACTCCAATGTCTTTCAAAAACTTGTGCCAGAAACGCGCGTAGATGAGATGTCGCGTGGCGTGCTCCGCCCCACCAACATAGAGATCGACTGGCGCCCAGTATTTTTCTTTCTTGGAATCAACGAGTTGTTTTTTGTTTTTTGGATCCATATAGCGAAGGTAGTACCAACTTGAACCGGCCCACTGCGGCATGGTATTGGTTTCGCGTTTTGCATGGCCTCCACAGTGTGGACATTTCACATTCACCCACTTTGAAATAGCCGCGAGTGGCGACTCACCTGTACCTGTCGGCTCGTAGTGTTTCACTTTTGGCAACGGAACCGGTAAATCTTTTTCCGGTACCGGGACAATGCCTCGCCCGGCAGGATTGCTTAGGGCACATTTTTCACAATGAATGACCGGAATCGGTTCACCCCAATACCGCTGTCTTGAAAAAACCCAGTCGCGGAGTTTATATTTTGTCACCATCTTCCCACCGACAAATTCGGTAATTTTTTTCTTGGATTCTTCCGAATTCAACACATCAAATTCACCGGAATTAACCAAAATTCCCGTGCCAACGTATGCTGTTGGGCGATTAATATAATGCCAAAAGAAAAGGTCGTCTTCGATGTTTATTTTTTTTGCCACTTCTCCTTCGGAGATGAATCTTGAATCATGTTTTTCAAGCTCCTCAAGACTAACTTCTCTTTTTTCTTCATCTTCAAGCCCAAAAACGACACAGGTGACATCGGCAGTTCGATTGACCCCTTTGTGTGCGGCATAAAAATGAACCCGTGCGATAAAAGGTAAGGTCTGTTTGTGAATCAGATTCTTGTATCCAACCTCTTCGAGAACCTCTCTACGAGCCGCGTCAACGGGATTTTCATCATCCTCTATGCCGCCGACAAGAAAACTTATTGGTTTTCGTTTTCCCCATACCTCTCCCTTCCAAAAAAGAAGCATTGTTTCTCCTTTTTTGTTCTGGACAACGACGTGAACAATTTTCCTGTACACATTTTCCTTTCCATCTCGGGGAGGATTTTCCAGATCAGTATATTCTGCTTCGATAACCTGTTTTATCGGCAAGTTGAATTTCTTCGCGAATTGAAAATCCCTTTCATCATGAGCCGGCACGGCCATGATCGCGCCAGTGCCATAATCTGGTAAAACGTAGTCTGCAATCCAAATGGGAATTTCCTCCTTGTTTGCTGGATTAACTGCTTTAATTCCTTTGAGTTCAACACCGGTTTTTTCTTTTTTGATATCGGTTCGATCTATCTCGCTTCTTTTCTTTGCCTGCTCTATATAATCCAAAATGTTTTCCCAGTTTGGGAGTTTAGCTCCCAAAGTAGATACAAGGGGGTGTTCCGGTGACAATACCAAATATGTCACGCCGAACAACGTATCAGGCCTTGTCGTGAAAACTCTGATTTCTTCTTCCCACTTTAATCTTTCATCTTTCAACTTAAATCTGATTTCTGCCCCATCACTCTTCCCTATCCAATTGCGCTGGCTTTCCTTGATTGATTTCGGCCAATCAAGTTCGTCTAAATCAGCAAGCAGACGCTCCGCATAATCGGTAATTTTCAAAACCCATTGGCGCATCGGTCGTTTTTCGACAAGCGCGCCACAGCGCTCGCATCGCCCGTTTTCAACATCTTCATTGGCAAGCCCAGTTTTGTCAACCGGACACCAGTTGATCGGCTCGTATGATTCGTAGGCCAGGCCTTTTTCTAAAAGTTTGAGAAAAATCCACTGCGTCCATCTGTAATAATTTGGGTCACTCGTGTTTATTTCTCGTGTCCAATCATAATCAAAACCAATAATTTCAAGTTGTTCCTTAAAATGTTTAATATTCTTCTTAACAGAAATTGTCGGGTTTGTTTTTGTTTTTATGGCATAATTTTCAGCCGGTAGACCGAAGGCATCATAGCCCATGGGATGCAAGACATTGTTGCCCTGCATACGCTTCATGCGCGAAACCACATCGGTTGCAATGTAACCCTTGGGATGACCAACATGAAGGCCTTCTCCTGATATGTAAGGAAACATATCGAGAATATAGAACTTCTCTTTGGATGACACTTCTTCAGTCTTGTAGATTTTTTTCTTGGCCCACTCCTTCTGCCACTTTTTCTCAATTTTCTTGTGATTGTAGTTGTTTGTTGACATCCCCACCATTATATGCGAAAAATATGTTTAGACAACCCTCAACCCCAACAAATCATGATTACTGAAGTTGAACGAAAAGCTTTACTACCTCTGCCACATGGCAAAGACTTGGGTTATGACTGCGAAGGGAAAATACTCCAAACTGGTGACATGGTGGAAGTTGTGTTTGTAGAAGAATTACGAAAAAGAGAAAAGGAGTGGGATTTCTGCTCCCCTGGCAGACAAGGGAAGGTTCAAAATTACTATATGGGTTGGACTCTCGCGGTTGATTTTTTTGGCCAACAGGTTGGCTGCACAGACATCAACCTAAGAAAGCTTTGAGTTGTTCCTCCAGTGAAATCGAAAGCGGTCTCGAGTGTTCCTACACTCGAGACCGCTTTCTTTTTTCATTCTAGAGTCTTCTTTTGGAGGTTGAACCTCCAAAATGCTATACTTGAGTCATGAATCGACCGCCGTTTGCAATTGGAGAGTACTACCATATCTATAACCGTGGTGTAGAAAAACGCGTCATATTCGAAAATCAAAAGGATTGGGACCGTTTTCTTACGTGTATGACTGTTTTTAATACCAAACATCCCGTTGGTAGTCTCCATGAATTTACACTAGCCAGAAATAAAAGCGGTAAATCAAAAACCAACAAACAAGAGTGCCCGCTTGTTCACTTCATATGTTTCTGCATCAATCCGAATCATTTCCACTTTATCCTAAAGGAGATCGTTGACGGAGGTATTAGCGAGTTTATGAAAAGACTTTCAGGGGGGTATACCATGTATTTCAACGAACGTTACAATCGAAGCGGAGTTCTTTTCCAAGGCAGATTCAAATCAAAACATATAAACACAAACGCTTACCTTTTACATTTAAGCGCCTATGTAAATTTAAATTTCCGAGTTCACAAAAATTTTGGAGGTTCAACCTCCAAATCGAGCTGGGAAGAATATTGTGGTGATAAAACAAAAATGCTCCCTGAGCTTTCCCCACACTGTCACAAAGATATCATCCTCGGGCAATTTAAAAATAAAAAAGAGTATGAACGCTTTGCGTTGTCTTCTCTCGAAGAAATAAAAAATAGACGAACACGTGATCAATCCTTCGACACGTTGCTCATCGATTAGGTAGACGCTTTAAGAATTTAAGAAATAGGGCGTCTTTGGAGGTTGAACCTCCAAAGATAGAACTACTTCACCCGGACCGGATACAGCTTCGGATCAATAGTGCGGTCAAAACAAGTCTCGCCCGTGCCGTGCTTCCAATTCTCGCTTATCGCACCACCGAATTCGTTCGTTACTGGATACGGAATTGATTTGTAGCCACCTCGTGAGATTTTATCGTCGCTTTCAAGTGAAAAGTTGGCACAGAGTTTGAAAGACAGAGAGCCAACCGACATGGAGTAGTTGTAACCTGGTCCTATTTCTGGATCACTTGGCACGGTAAAACCTGAAATTGAATCCTCGAGATCGAAAAGAGTTTTCGGTAATTCCCCTTTTTGCTGCCAATAATTCACAATCTGCCACTGAATTGACTGGAGATCTGACACGCGGCGCTCATCAAAACGCATTTTGCGGGCCGTCGCGGGGCTACCCATGACGATAAAGCCACCAATAACTGAAATGAGTACGGCGAGGCACGCAATCCAAGCGAACGTCTTGAGACCTTTGGTGTTTGTCTGCCAATCCTTCCGAATATCATAAATGTAATAGGCAAAAATAGCGCCGGCAACAACAAGAACGCTGACGACTTTCAAAATAAATCGGGTGGTGATTTCACCATTCAGAAATGTATTCACGAGAACAACCAAATCAACCATCATGGCGATACCAGCGACAAACAAAGTGAAAAAAGTGAGCCACTTTCGAATACCAAGTTCGCGCTTTTCCGGATTGCCTTTGACGTCTTTGGCCAAAAGCCATGAAAGGAAAATATAGATCGGGAAAATAATGATAAGCGAAGCAATGGCCAAACGCATGCCGGTTGAGTATGGATCGACGTAGTAGGTCAAATTATCCGGAAATGTGCTGTTGATAATTTCAAAAAGAAGCGTCAAAAGACTGGTCACGCTTATATAGAGCGTTACAAGCGCTCCTAAATGAAGAAAGAAGTCCTTCGGGGTTGTTTTTGGTTTTTGTGTGATATCCATAGATAGTGAGGTTTAGGCTGTTAATTCGCCACATTATACAGTATTTTAGGAAAAAGAAAAAGCCCCACCCTGTCGAATGACAGAACGGAGCTGTGCGTCCCTACCGAAACTTCGTGATCAGATTTTTGAGACCATGGTTAATCTCCTGTCTGTGCTCAACGGCAAGGCATATGCCACCAAAGACAATGCAAAAAATAGCTAACCATTTACTCGCGTGAATCGGCCACCAATCTTCATCCTTCATCACAGGCCAGGCAAAAATGATAGCCAGAACCGCAATAATGAGAAGAACGAGACCAATCACGTTGAACCAAGTCGCCGCAAACATTATATGCTCCTTTGAAAAGGTTTCTTTACCCAGCAAAACCCGCCAAAAAGATTAGCACGTTTATGTCGCTTTGGAAAGATAGGCCTCTGCCAAGTCCGCAATCTGAAGTGCCTTCGCTTCGGCGTTTCCTACGTAAGCCTGCGGGCCACGCGAGAAAAGCTCCAGAACTTCGGAAGGTATTGCATTCCAAATAGATTGTTGACCTTGGAGAGCAAGCTGATTCCGAACAATTTGAAAAAGAGAGGCTCCTCGTTGTTCAAGAAAAACAGGCATCACTTCCTCATTGATCAACTTGTGTGCATCTCCTTGATACCCAGCCATCTGAAGCGCGATGTAAAGAGGTTCTGCGAGAATTGAATCTCCGGGGAGCGCAAGGTTGCGCTTGCACGCCTCCTCATTCACTACCATGCCTTCGAGAAATGACACGCCAACACTTTCTTTCACTCGAAGCAATGCGTTGAGCTGAAGCGTCAAATTGACGACGATAGTAGGAAAATCCCTCATGAGCCCACTTCCTTCGAGATCGCGTTGATGATCACTTATGACGGTCTCGAGAACGCCACCGATGAATTCTTTTTTGGTGGCAAGATACGCCCGTACGATCCCCTCCCATGTGACAGGATTTCTCTTGTGTCCCATGGTGGAAGAACTCACCTGACCTTTCGATCTTGGCTCTTCAATTTCACCAATCTCGCTTCGCATGAGATGCCGGCAATCGCGGCCAAGCTGACCAAACGCTCCAGTAAGCATCACGATTGAAAACAAGTAATAATGCAATGGTTCCGGTGGCACAATCTGCGTGCTGATGCGCGCTGGTTTCAAACCGAGTTTTGTGAGCACTCGTTTTTCGAAATCGACCGATCCGCACCGCTTAGTGATACCGAGCGCCATTTGCGCGTTACAAGCTCCAACCGCACCAGAAACTTTCCCCACAAGTCGATCGGCAAACCGATTCGCCTCTTCCAGATTCCATAGAATCCTCGAGAGAATAGTTGCCAGCCAAAAGCCGACGGTGATTGGAATGGCGTGTTGCCCGTGCGTTCTGCCAATTTGAACCGTTTTGGCAAACTTCCGAACCAAACCACAGAGAATCCGGATAACCTGTTCAGTTTGTGGCTGAACAATAGACTGGTGTGCGCGAGAAAACTGTAGTGTCCTCACCGTATCAAGCGGATCGTAACTGGTCAGAAAAAGATGCAACCATCGACAAAGCGGCAGTGGTAAAATCTCCTGCGCAATCCGAACCCACGCTCGAATATCGTGGCCGGTAACCTCCCTTTCCACAACGTCAACTTCCGTCGTGGTAATCGCCTCGACTAATCTATATTTAATCTCCGGCGTCAAGAGATCCATTTCCTCTTTAGGAATGACTCCTATCTCACCGAGAGTTTCAAGTGTGGCAATTTCAAGTTCCGCAACTCCACGAAACAAGTTATCGTAACCGAAAAAGGCTTGCGGTTGTTTGGGTTGATACCGGGGATTTCCCGGCAATGCTAGATTTTTCATGCGAATCTCTCTTTCGTTTGGTTGTTTCAGTTTCTGGGTCTTCTGTTGTAAAGATCCACTCTAATATGAATGTAAACATAAAAGAGACTAGACCGCAATTCCCAATTTTGCCAGCGAGTTTTTCGAGTGGTTGCAAACATTGAGGATCCCGAGGAATCTTTGACGAGGGGTACTATATTTTTAACTCTAGTTATCCCTCACAAAATTCGGGATCTCGGATTAAAAATCTTACTAGATTTTAAACTCTACGACATCCCCGTCTTTAACAATGTATTCCTTTCCTTCGGTCCGAACCAAACCTTTGAGCCGAGCGGCGGCGTATGAACCAGCTTCGAGTAGCTTATCCCATTCAATGACTTCAGCTCGTATAAATTTGTCTTTGAAATCTCCGTGAATGGCTGTACCAGCAAGTGGCGCAGTCCAACCGCGCATAATTGTCCACGCGCGAGTTTCGTCTTCACCTGTCGTAAAGTACGTTATCAAATCCAAAAGTTCGTACCCTTTTTTAATTAAATTATCAATACCGTCGTCTGTAGCGCCAAGTTCCTGACGAAATGTTTCTTTTTCTGCGCCGGCTAAGTCTTTAAGATCGTTCTCAACTCCCGCATCCACGATGACCCACCGTGCGTTCTCTTGTTTGAAAAAAACCAAAAGCTTTGTAAATCGTTCGTCATTCAATTCATCCAAATTTTTCCCGCCTGCTTTTTTGTTGAGTACGTACATAATCGGTTTCCGGGTCAACAGATGCATCATTTTCAACAATGGCGCCTCGACTTCTTCCACCGAAACCGATGAAGCGAGTTTGCCACTCTCGAGTGCTTTCTCGACTCTCTTTAATACATCACTTTCAATAACGGCTTCTTTCTTGCCAGCTTTTACATCGCGTGCAAGATTGGCCAGCCTTTTGGTGACAGTCTGCAAGTCAGCCAAAATAAGCTCGAGATTTATGACCTCGATATCTTTCAGTGGATCAATTTTACCATCAACATGAATGACATTCGGGTCTTCAAAAATACGCACCACTTCCGCAATTGCGTCAGTTTCCCGAATGTGCGACAAAAATTGATTACCTAAACCTTCGCCGTCCGACGCTCCTTTGACGAGGCCCGCAATATCAACGAATTCGATAACCGCAGGAATGGTTTTGGCTGATTTTGAAAATGTTGAAAGTCTCGAAAGACGTGGGTCTGGCACAGGTACAACGCCGACAGATGGATCAATGGTACAAAAAGGGTAATTCTCGCATGGTACGCTCTTTTTGGTGAGTGCGTTAAACAAGGTGGATTTTCCGACATTCGGCAAACCTACTATGCCAATCGATAAATTCATATATGCGATGTGAACAAGTTAGTAAAACCACTACTCGCCCCGTACGAAATCGCCCACCCTTGGTGGGCATAATTTCGTTTGGGGCCCACATTCGGTAAACCGACTATGCCGATAGACAGTTTTGACATACTAGAGCGCCTTCTCAAAATGCTGGTAATCAACGCGACCGCTCTCGGGCGTCCAATCCCCTCCCCACACCCAACCGCGCTCTTTCATAAAAACAACAAGCGGGTGGTCTACAGTAAGTGTTCCGGAAGCCTCTTTATCATAGAAACAGTTTGGGGGAAATCTGAAAACTTCTTTCATATCCTTGTCGTAACGCACATACACATTTTGAACCGGATTAATATCGAAAGCCACTCCGAGAGCATGGCGTGACAACTTGGTAGGGTTGCCACTCACAGTCCGATAATTGAAACCTGAAGAATTATTACCCGCGCAGGAGCGTTCATCATCCCAAACATATCGCGGATCGCTTATTGGTACAACGCTTCGGATAGGAAATGAAAGTTTCCGAGCAAGCTCAAAAAAAGCCAGCACATCATCAAGTCTATCTTTATGCATAACAATCTGACCTTGGTGAATCAAGCCGTCAAACCCAACATACTCCACCACTTCCACACGAAGAGTTTCAAGAACATCCTCTGGGGCGAGGCTATCTGGATTTTGAGCGAGAGCTTCTTTGACGCTCTTTTGGCTATCAATGACAGGGGCGCTGTTGTGCATGGTGTTCTTGACAAAAAAGTGATCTTGAGAGAGGATCATATCATGATTTCGAGAGAACCAAAAATCAGCCGAAATAACTGGCATTTTACTTTTTATATGACAGGTCCCCATGAGGGCCGATTTTTGCGTTCATAAAATTCACAGTCTCACCTCATTTTGAACTCAAAAACAGGCCCTTAGGAAGGGGCCTGTTTTGTTCTTTACATCAACCATATACAAAGGATCCTTGTGATACAGATCAACCCGGGAAGCATCAATGACCTCCTCACTCTCAAGAAAACAGGAGTACCAGTCACAATGACGTCGCATCCAGGAAACGCTTCACTCTACAAGCTGACACTGTGGCACTGTGGCATACCAGAGCACTTCTGGGATATCACCTGCTCCGTGGCGGACGCAAACAACTGGCCGATGTTTCGCTTACAAAATGGCGAAGCAGAACTGCTCGTGGACGAAGAACTCCGCAGAAAGATCATGCGCGAAACAACCTCGTCAAAAAGATTTGTCACCGCTTACCAAAAAACAAAAACGGGAGAGCGGCTCGGTCGGGTGCATGTGCGTACCTGCGAACGTTTATTCCCCGGCGTCATATCCTCCTGCTCTCGTCTCTTACTCCGACATATTGAACGAGTAAAAGAAGTCTTCACCTATCTTGCAAAAACAAGACGGCAAGAAGTATTTAGTCGATTCATAACAGACGAAGGAGCTCTTGTGCCACTTCAAGAAACGACGGAGAGACCAGTTGAGCTGGTTGATTCATTCGAGAGAGTGCTTCGAGAGCTTGATCATTTGCTTTTTGAGGACACCCCCATAGAAACTGTCGGCGGTGCCTGCTACGACGGCATCATGGTGCCTCTTTCAACCATGCTAGCGGGATATTGGGAGCACGGCAGCCTTGAGCGATACGATATCTCCGGCCCAGACATGATTCACTACGCCACACGACCAGGACACCAGGAAAAACTCTCGGAAATGCTTTCGTATCTGCATCTGTGGAATCCAAAACTGGTGCCAAGAAGGATAAGTGTCAGGATGCTTCCTGGGGTTGTAGCCAGAGTTGGCTATGTGCGGGACCATGTATCAGAAGAAATCATGGAAAGAAAAAGAGACGCGCTCTCATGGGAGAAAGGCGTGAACGGAGACTACAAACGCGCTATCTACAAACGAGCGGGGCAGGATGAGTTGCTCTGGCCGATAAAAATTACCCAGGACAAGGAAAAGTACTTTTCCCAACATGACCTCCTGCTTCAGAAGGGTCAGTTTATGGTTGATACCTGCTGGAAGAGTATCCCGCTTGAATCACTGCGGGAGACACTTGCCAGAGTAAACACTCTGCTTAAAGTAAAATAAAATGAGCAGAGAAACATCTCGATCGTGCGCGAAAGCGTGGTCGAGGTGTTTTTATATAAAAAAGCCCCCCAACTGGCAGTTGGGGGGGCGGAGTTAATACGTTAATACACTGTGTTCGTTTTGGTTAAGGTCATAGGACCCTCGTTGACTGTGGAGCGCATTTTACCGCATGCGCACAGCGGGTTCTCTCCTAGACCGGAGGAGGTAGCCAGTCTTGACGACTAGGTGATCTGCGGTTTTTTGACGATGCGAGAGAAGGGGTTTCGACCCATTTCCCCTGCGAGAGAATACGTGTCCAAACCAATTCCTCGAACATTGCATGTCGGGACGAAACAAGAAAGATCAACATCGGTGGTTTCCTTTCATCGAAAGTTAAACTACACCCTCTCGGAACCTTTAAATACGAACTTTGGATACAATGAATCCAAATGGCGAACAAAAGAAAACACCTTTCTGATGAAGAAAGATTTT
>MHRY01000045.1 GCA_001822675.1 Candidatus Taylorbacteria bacterium RIFCSPLOWO2_01_FULL_45_34b | reverse complement strand
GCTGCCGCGTAACGTCTTATTGCGTTCCCAAAGCTCCGTTCAATTGAATGGAGTTTTTTAATACTTACCGACACTTGGCGACCCGACCGCCAAGTGCCGCCGCACAAGATTTTTTACTTTCTCGCCCAGAATTCATTTCTGGGGTATTCGTGGCCACGTTCTCGAACGCCGATGAGATCATCCGTGTCAACAAGTTTGAATGATGTGCTAAGAATCTGGTGTACCCGATCTTTGGATTCATCCGAGCCGACTTCAACCAATATTTCTTTAACCGAATCCAAAGAACTACCCTCGAGGATTTGAGCTTCCGCGCCGTCAACGTCAATTTTGAGATAAGTTGGTGGCGGTAGTTTTAAAATGCTACGGAGATCATTAAGAGAGAACGAAATCACGGGCATTAAGATCATGCCACGCTCCTTGTTGCCGTGATTTGCGGATCCAGATGAATATGAACTTAACGGAAAAGCTTCAACGCCTGTTTTGCCCAGAACCGCGATTTGAAATGGCGCCACTTTGCTTTTATTCAAAATGACATTGTGGCAGATGGTTCGGAAATTTTCGAAATGCGGTTCAAAAGCGTACACTTGCATGCCTGCGAGTTCAGCGGCGAATGAGAATTTTCCTATGTGCGCGCCGATGTCATAGAAAACGCCTTTTTTGCCCTGTATCCATTTTGCGGTTTTTGGTTCATGGTCTTTCAGTCCGCGGGCGTCTCGCCAATTGGTGATAATACTTTTGCCGCCACTGTCAAAAGAACCGGTAACAGTGCGAGTGTTTCGAAGCGCTACGAGCACGGAATCAAACGCCGAAAGCCCATGCTCGCGACATCTTTGATATTGTAAAATTTTTTTTCTTATATGCATGTTTTTTACCAAATAATTAAAAGATTTTTTACTTTTCATAATAATAACACGCCAGACATAGTTAGAAGGTTATTATCGTGGCGATTGACATGGTTCTCCACTCTATTATATAATAAAAATTAATGTCAGAAAAAATTTGTTCCCATCATATTGGTGGTCGAGGTGGCAATAGAAGTTTCCCGATTCTTAATAGTTTCGAATCTGATTTTGTAAATATATTATATGATGCGGATAATAGTTGTCTGGAACAAATTGCGAATTTAAATAAGTATAACACATCAGAACTTAGGGTAATACCTGCATGTGTGGGTGGTAAAAATGGCCATGCAAAATTCAATATTAATTATGATCCATCTACCAGCTCACTTCGCGCTATCAATCCGAAGACTGCCTCATGGTATTTTTATTTCAGAAAATATCAGTATGATTATATTTCTAAGGAAACTTGCCAACCAGTAAAGAAATTGCGAGTGAAAGTTATTACACTCGACACGCTTTTGAAGGATGATCATACACTTGTTCCTCCTGATATACTCTCTATTGATACACAAGGAACAGAGTATGAAATCCTTGAGGGGGGTGTTGAAACTTTAAAAGAAGATACGTTGGCAGTTATAGCAGAAGTTTGGTTCCATGAAATATATAAAGGTCAAAAATTATTCGGCGATGTGAGCGCACTTTTACACACACATGGTTTTGTCTTTGTAAAGTTTACTAAAGATTTTTTTGATTTCTCGCCATATCGTTATCCGATTGGGCTTCGTGGTGATGGTTTACAAAGTTCAACAGACGCTTTATTTTTGAAAGGAATTGATGTTGTTAAGCGTGTAAGAGATTTATCAAAACGTTTTATTATGTTGGAAAAACTTGCTTTTATTGCACTCACTTTTAATCAGTTTGAATTCGCTTTAGAATGCATGCGAGAATCTTCCAAATTAAAGGCAAAAAAAGGTGTACCGCAGTATGTCTATCAAGATTTTTTAAGGAAGTTTTTTGATTTATCAAAACGAGTACCGAAAAAGTATCCTCCAACTTTTATGGAAAAGTTTACTTCTTCAGAAAGTTCTGCCAGATTTCATAAGGATACGAAGATTAAACACGTTGGCTTGCACGGATATGGTTTAGATGTTGTTAATACAATCCCAGATTCTGATATTGAAAAATTATTTAGAAAATTTAATCTTTCAAGTCAAGCTGATTTGTTGAAGTTAAGACGTTGCCAAGGGATGTCTGCCTTAGGTTCTGGCCATGGCGTAATCATAAAATAGTAAGTAAAGATTTTATGCTCAACATTGGTGCAGATAAGTTGGTGGGTCAAGACACAATCCTAGTTTCGGTCGGGTTACCGACCAGAAATCGCGCACATCTTTTGCCGATTGCACTTAACTCGCTTTTGAACCAAACATATCGCAATATTGAATTTATTGTTTCTGATAACGCGTCAGATGACGAGACAGAGAAAATTATGCTCGAATACGTTACACGCGATCCGCGGGTGCAATATACGCGGCAGGCGCAGAATATCGGTGGCAATCCGAATCACGAATACGTGCTTGATAAAGCACGGGGCGTATATTTTATGTGGGCGTCGGATGATGATTCGTGGGACCCATTATTTGTTGAGACTTTGGTTGATGTGTTAGAGAAAAATCATGATTACGGCGTGGCCATGAGTCACTATTACCAGCAGGCTATTCACGGCGGGGAAGATAAAATGACAGTCAGGACTCACTATTTTACAAACGCTTCATATCAAGATTTGTTTTGGCACTACCTGCGAAATGGTAAAAGCCCGATTTTTTTCTTTGGACTGTACCGAACGGACGCGCTCAAAAGAATTCTCAAACGCCATTTTAAGGTCACTGCTCGGGGGCCACATCTTTTTCTTTGCGAGGTTGCTCTCTCCATGAAAATGTACTCGGTCGAAAAGATTCTTCACACACGTCTCCAAGACATGCGTTCCAACTTGGAACGCCATCCGGATCATCCTCACACTAAGGCCGAGTACAGACCTTTAGCCGGCACGAACTTTCTGTTCACGACGCTTCTCTGGCTTTTAACGTCGACGGTCATTCCTCTTAGGAGAAAGTATTCCATGGTAAAGCTTTGGAGCCGACGGGTGTGGTTGAAAAAAAGAAAAATTATTTCTGAATTTCGAAATTATTTCAAGAGCTTGTTTCCAAAGAGTTAAATACGTTGGTTTTGTTACTCGTTCGGTAATAAAAAGCTCTCCAGCGAGTTATCTTAAACGTCGTATCGCGCGTAGGCTTTTCATGTGTTACGCTGTATAATAAACTTTCCTCAAATGAAAACTATTTTTGTCACCATGCCGAATGTGAGTGTTTTTCGGAATTTGTATTTTTTTCCGAAGAGCTTTTTCAATCAACTAGAAGACGCGCTCAAGTTAAAAAAAGATACTCGCGTGGTTTTTCTTGTGCACAAGGGTGATTATGAAAAATATATCTGGTTTTTTAAACCGCATCTCTCTGATCGGGTTATCGTGGAGGAAGTTTTAGTCGATCCAAAAAAAAACATCTGGAGAAAGTTTTTCCGTTTTTTATACGCCTACTTAGTCTATACGGGCACAACCAAGGTGCTCACTACCATGGGCATGCGCGTGGATGATCCGCCAGCAGCCGCCAATCGTCATGTGTTTATCATTCGCATTCTTTTGGCGAACACCTTTGGGCGATCTAGATTTGTGAAGAGGAAGGTTGTTCCATTTTTGTATCCGCGCGTGTTTACCGAGAGGCCGTTTGAGGATCTTTTTACGCGCTACAAACCACGTTTGATTTTTACCACGAATCTCTATGGCGAATTCGACACATTTCTTTTGGCGGAAGCGAAGCGGCGGGGGGTCAAATCTATCGGCATGCTCGCCAACTGGGATCACGTCGATAAATATTTTCTACCGCTTCAATCTGACGTGCTCTTGGTTCAAAACGAACAGGTAAAAAGCGCGGCATACCGCTATCAGGCCTATGAAAACCACGAGCTTAAGTGCACTGGTTATCCTTATTTTGATTTTATTATTGATCCACATTTTGTCATGAAGCGGGAGGATATACTTGCGCATCTTGGATTTCCGGCCGCGGGACGTTACATTCTTTACATTTCTGGCACCGCCTATTGTCCGGACGAGCCGGATGTCATTGAAAATATCTTGTCATGGATCGATCAAGGGGTGTTTGGTCCGAACATCCATTTAGTGCTTCGACCGTACCTTGGCGGCAGAAGCAAAGACAAAGAGTTTGACCGCAAGAAGTTTGAAGGGTTCAAAAATCATCCACGCGTCAGATTTTATACTGAAAAAGCGTGGAATAGTATGTCTGACGCGGTGAACTTTATGAATGTGATGCGGCACGCGTCTGTCGTTATGACCGTGTACAGTACGGCGTTTCTCGAAGCCGCAGTGCTTGATCGACCTTTAGTCGCTGCCGTTTTTGACGGTTACCACAAGCGACCGTATCACCGGTCGATTCGTCGCTTCGAAGAGTTCGAGCATTTCAAGGATTTCATAAAAACGGGCGCGATCAAACGCACCTTTAGTTTTGAGCAACTAAAATATGCTTTGGCGGCATACCTCAAAAATCCCGCTATTGACGCCGATAAAAGAGCGTACGTGCGAGAAAAAGTTTGTTACAAGTTGGATGGTCATGCCACAAAGCGTACGCTTGATTTTGTGCTAGACATGCTCGATAATTCCGCCGAAGCTTCACCGAAATGAAAATCGCCGTTATCACGCGGTCCTTGATTTTTTCCGGCGGGGGAGAGCGTCAAGCGATACAATTTTCAATCGAACTTCTGAAACTTGGTCACGAAGTGACTCTTTACACCACGAAACATGATTCCAAAGGCTGTTTTCCTGACGATGTAAAAAAGATAACACTGAAAACACTTGCGTTTGAACAGAAGTCACTTTTTCCCGCGTCTCTCAAACGCCTTCCTCTTGTTGGCGATTTTTTTCATATGTATGCTGAAAACCGGTTGGCTAAGAGAGTAGCGCTCATGATTGATTCTGACACAGAAGTGCTAAACCCGAATGATTCATGGGGGACGCACGTCGCTTTGTATTTTAAGAAGAGGAATCCTCGCGCCGTTTCAGTGCTTATGTTAAATGATCTCTATACTGCACGGTGGTCTTTGTTCGACGACCCGCTCTTTGGCGGACGAAAAAGTCTGCTCAAATGGCCGTTGTACTTTCTTAAAGATTTTTTTGAACGAACGCTCTTTTTCCACAATCTCGATTCAGTTGTGGTGTTAAACAACCGTACGGTTGGATTAGTTTCGCACTATATGAAAAAAGAAAGCGTGATCGTTCGAAGTGGTGTCGATCTCAATCATTTCTCATATCGACAAAGGTCGCCTCTCCAAAAAGACAAGCCGATCAGACTTTTTTGCCACGGCATTTTTTATATTCATCGGCGCTACGAAGATGCCATTGAGGCTCTCCAGATTCTTGTTCGGGAGGGGTATGACGCGACACTGACCATAAGCGGGGATTACGAGAGTCGCGATATTTTTCGGGCCTACTACGATCGTCTTGCAAAGTTGGTTGAAGTCCACGCGCTTTCGTCTCGCGTCACTTTTTCGGGATTAGTCTCTGAATCGGAGCTTTTGGAGTTGTATAATCAAGCGGACATTTTTGTTTCGCCGGCGCACTTGCAGACGTGGGGGATTGCTGTGTTTGAAGCCGCCGCCTCCGGATTGCCTACAATCATTTCACGAACTATCGGGGCGGCCGAGGTTTTGGAAGACCGCGTTAATACAATGATGGTTAATCCAGCCAAACCGAATGAAATTGCGGAGGCTGTTCAGTCGCTCGTCGAGAGCCCGCTTCTCTACGACACAATTGCGAAGGAAGCCAATAGATTTGTACGAAATAATGTATCGTGGCGGCGATACGCGGAGCACATGCTTGCGATATTCAAAAAAACGTATGAACGCAAGAATGCCTAAAACTATTTTTATAACCAGCTTTCATGTACTGGTGTCCCGAAACATTTTGCTTTCGCCGCTTTGCCATTTGCTTAAACAAGACGGCTGGCGAATTGTCATTATTGTCCCAGAAAAAAAGCATCAGTATTTCAAAGATACTTTTGGAGACACACAAACTGAAATTATTGGAGTGAAAAATGTCTTGAACCGCGCGGATAATTTTTTCAAAGACCTGGCGCTTTCCGCTCTTCGGACGCGTTCACTTTTGGTTATGAAGAAACGAAAAATGGGAGTGAGAGTACCTTTTTATTTGCGGATTTTTTTCTTTGCCCCCCTTCTTAAGTCACTCATTCCTTTTTTGTACCGTCTTGTTATACCTCGTCACTCCTTTCACGATATTTTCTTGCATTATCAGCCGGCGCTTGTTTTTTCAACTGACGTGTTTAGTTCGAATGATTGCCGGCTTATGCGTGAAGCAAAAACGCATGGTATTAAAACAGTCGGTATGGTTCGTTCATGGGATAATTTGACGGCGAAAGGCGGTTTTCGGTTTGTTCCCGATGTTTTGGTCGTGCAAAACGAAATTGCTAAACGTGAAGCTGTCGAGCTTCATGCAATACCGAGTGAGAAAGTTTTTGTGGTTGGTATTCCGCATTATGACCGATATCTCGCCGCTGATCCAAACGAGGAGTTCTATGACGCGAAACTTGGCGTGCCGCGCGGTCAAAAATTTGTGCTCTACGCTCCGCTTGGAGATCGAATCGTGAAAGTTGGGGATATTGTGCAAAAACATAAATATGACGCTGGTATGGTGGCTTTACTCGACCGCCTCGTTCCCCCCGATTATTTTATCATTGTCCGTCTGCCTCCGACTGATACCATAACAGTTGATCGAGATGCGTTGTCTCCGCGAGTTATTTTTCAAGAACCTGGTGTTCGTTTTGGGCCAGATCATAAAGGCATTCGCTTAAGTGAAATGAGCGAAGAGGATGATCGTTTGCTTTGCGCGACCTTGAAACGGGCGGCGGTGGTCATCAATCCATTTTCCAGTTTGTGCATTGACGCCGCTTTTTTGGATAGACCTATTATTACGCCGTCTTTTGACCCATACCCCGTGCCCTATTGGGAAAGCGTCCGGCGTTTGCAAGAGTTTGAACATTTCCGGCCGGTTATGGAAGGTGGTGGTACTAAAGTGGTGGAGAGTGAGGCGGAGCTTGAAAAAGCGATTAAAACCTATATGATGGACCAATCACAAGATCGACAACGAAGGAGGCTGTTTGCCGAGAGGGAATGTTACAAACTGGACGGCCGTTCGTCCGAGCGACTGTTTTATGTTTTGAAATCAAACAGTGCTATACGTGTCAATCAATAGCTAACCCCGAACAAAAAACATGGCAAATATCCTTGGGTTAAAAGTTACTTCGCATGATACGGGGGCTGCGCTCATTTTCGGAGATCGCGTCATTGCCATTTCCGAAGAGCGATTGAACAGGGTGAAGCATTCTCGAAACATGTTTCCAGAGAAAGCCATCGATTACTGTCTCGCGGCGTTTAAACTCTCGCCAGCAGATATCGATCTCGTTGTATTAGATCAGGTCGGCTCCCGCGCCGAATCGCCATCAGAGCGGATTTGGAAGCGAAACGTTGGAGAGCGTTTTAGTAAAGCGGCTTTGCACGTTATCAATCATCATGACGCGCATGCCGCTTCAGTTTTTTTCGCTTCGCCTTTTCAAGAAGCCGCGGTGCTTATTGTTGACGGGTCGGGAGAAAAAATTCACAGCCATCTTGGCATGATTGGCACTGAAACCGAGACGTTGTACCGCGGGGAAGGCAATGTTGTCGCTGAAATTCAAAAAACCGTCCACGTGCGAAGACGGCTTCGATTCCCATACAGTATGGGTATCGGCAAATTGTACAGTCTCCTGTCGGAAGGGTATTTGAATTTTGGTATTTACAATGAAGGAAAAATGATGGGACTCGCGCCATATGGCGATGACCGTGTTCTTCGGGAGTTTCCGTTTGATCGGTGGTTTCTTGAAAAAAATGGTCACATCATTTGCAATCCACACGTCACATTTCCGGGTATCGAGCGTTTTGTTGGCACGAAAAAAATGCGTCACGCGATTAAGGAATCAATTTTCCGTACTTTGGAGAAATGGATTTTTTGGTTACTGGATATGTGTTCGGGCAGAAAAAAAGAATTCTTCTTGGCGCCAGATTGCTTCAAGCCAATTGTTCTTACAAAGCCGGCGCGCCAGAAAGATGGGTCGCCACTTGATCCATATTACACTGCCGTTGCGTATGCCGGACAAAAAGTACTAGAAGAAGTCATGGTTTTGTTTGGCAAGAAAGTGAAAGCCGCTTCGGGGTCTGATAATCTCTGTCTCGCCGGTGGGGTTGGTTTGAATATCGACGCGAACAAGCGTTTTCTTGACGATGTTGGGTTCAAGCATATCTTTGTCCAGCCAGCGGCTTCGGATACCGGCGTCGCTTTGGGGTGTGCTTTGTGGGGCGCTCACATGATTCTTCACCTACCTCGATTTTATAAAATGGATTCCGCGTCACTCGGCCGGCCCTATTCGGAGACAGAAATTGAAGTGGCACTTCAGGAAAGACCACAAGGCATTTCTTTTCGACGATCGGAACATGTCGCGAGTGACGCGGCCAAACTTATCGCCAAGGGCAACATTATCGGTTGGTTTCAGGGTGGTAGTGAATATGGGCCGCGAGCGCTTGGTAATCGTTCCATCCTCTGCGACGCGCGCGTGCCGGATATGAAAGATATTGTAAACAAGCGAGTTAAGCACCGCGAAGCGTGGCGGCCATTCGCCGCGAGTATTTTAGCGGAAAGGCAGAGAGAGTGGTTTGAGCTTGGTGAGAGTAGTCCATTCATGCTTTTGGCGGCGCAGGTAGTTAAAGAAAAACAGAAGCTCATCCCTTCAGTCGTTCACGTTGATGGATCGTGCCGAATTCAGGCGGTTACAAGTGAAGCCAATCTACCTTATTACCAATTGCTCAAAGCTTTTGAAAAAGAAACTGGCGTACCGCTTTTTCTCAACACTTCATTTAATGACGCCGGAGAACCGATTGTTGAAACTCCGAAAGACGCGATTTCTTGTTTCTTTAAAACTGATTTGGACTGTCTCGTTATCGGCAATTACATTGTCACTAAGAGTTTGTAGGCATTGTCATGAAAAGCGCACACATATTACCAATGGAGCGCTGGAAGTTTTTTTGTTATACCACGCTTGCGTTTTTTCTCTCGCCCGTTTTTTTTCTGGTCACACGTTTGCGGCGCCGACATCCACAGGAGACACCTAAGATTTTGGTCGTGCCGATTTTAACCAGGGTTGGCGATCTCATCTGCGCAACTCCGGTGTTTCGGGCGATTAAAATTGCAAAACCAAAAGCGCACCTTTCTGTGTTGGTTGGTAAGAAAATCATTGACCTCATTGTGTCGAATCCGCGTATCGACACGATTATTAACTTAAATGATATTCCGTATAAAGGTTTTTTTGGCCGCGGTCGACTTTTTTTCAGATTATTTTCCGAACACTTCGACGATGTTATTTTACTGACAAATAACCCTTTTAATAATTTGCTGGCTTTTTTCAGTATGGCGTCCTTGCGGGTAAAGACCGTTATTTTGGACAGATCATTCGCCGAACGTCTCACTGATTGGATGAGTAATCGGAGAGTGATCTATACGCCGGGTACGTTTTTGCAAGATCACTACATTCGCTTGCTTTCCAACATTGGCATTTCTTTCTCGCCTCCTGTCAAAGAAGTTTTTCCGACCAAAGAAGGGGAGCGAAAGGCGGAGCAGTTTTTTTCGGAAAATGGGGTTTCGTCAGGAAGTTTTTTGGTTGGCATCTGTCCTTCGGCGGGTAACAGTGCCAAAGAATGGCCAGCCGCTCGCTTTTCGGAATTGGCGGATTTGATTGCCACTCGCTATAAAGCCAAAATTGTTTTTATTGACAGCCCGGGTAATCTTTCGCGAGTCGAGGAAGTTATAACAGGCATGAAGCAAAAAGATGCCGCCTTGCCGCCGGCAGTGCATTTTTCATTATCGGAAGTGCCATCCGTGGTCAAAAAGCTTTCTGTTTTTATCGCGGTTGATACCGGTTTGATTTACGTGGCGCACGCGCTTCAGGTGCCGCTTCTCGATATCATAGGGCCGTTTCATCCTAAAGAACAAGCTCCCGATGATCGAAGAAGCATCCAAGTTCGCCCACCGAAAGAAATCGAACCGTCCTTATTCATTCTGACGAAACCGCGGGAATTTTCTTTGCAAAGACAAGCTGTTTTATCAGTCCCCGTTTCCGATGTGTTTGAGGCTTTCGAAGAACTTTTGAATCGAGGTATAATTTCATCACCGCTAGGCATTTGATGTACAACCCATGTTTCGGATTACCCGTCTTATAAAAAAAATTTGGACACTCATTGATTCACTGTATTTCCACTATAAGTGGAAAATGTTCTGGCTTTCCGTGCTCGGCATTGCCAGCGGTTTTCTCGAGGGTATAGGCGTAACGTTGCTTATTCCGCTCTTTTCTTTTTTTGTGGGGAGCAGTAGTGCGCTCGGTAGTAGCGTTGGGGTTAAATTTTTCAAGGATTTTTTTTCCCGCTTCGGCCTCAGTCTTGATTTCAAGTTCCTTCTTCTTATAACTGTTTCTATTTTCCTAATTAAAGCGGTGGCGGTTTTTGCATTTTCGTATTTACGCACCAGAATCGTCACAAACTATAAAACCGGTACGCGCAAAGATATCTACCAATCCTTTTTAGGAACCAACTATTCTTTTTTGCGCAAACAGAAGGTGGGCTATCTCGACGCGGTCCTCATCGCTGGTATAAAACAAAGTTCTAAACTACTCGAGTATTTGATTGGATTTATTCTAAGCGTGGTCAGTTTAATCACGTATCTCTGTGTCGCCTTCGTGCTCTCGCCCTTTATTACCGTCGTCACTCTGATTTTTGGTATTGGATTTTTAGTGCTCTATAAGCCGCTTGTTGGAAGGATCAAGCGGTATTCAAAACTACTCGCTGATCTTTCCAAAGTCGTGGCGCATTCCATGACGGAAACGTTGTATGGCATTAAAACTGTCAAAGCGTTTGGCGTTGAAAAGCAGGTGCTTGCCTCGACTGCCCATGTGTTTACCGAGATAGAAGAGGCCGAATTCAAGAAACAGATTACCAAAAACTTCGCCAAACTTTCGCTCGAACCGTTTAGCGTTATTTTTATGGTTGCGGTGTTTTCCATTTCATATCTTTATACGAAATTTGACATTG
The DNA here is from genome assembly GCA_001822675.1 of Candidatus Taylorbacteria bacterium RIFCSPLOWO2_01_FULL_45_34b. Taxonomy (GTDB): domain Bacteria; phylum Patescibacteriota; class Minisyncoccia; order Phycocordibacterales; family DSPV01; genus 01-FULL-45-34b. The sequence goes on along the minus strand of MHRY01000045.1, from coordinate 5,099 downwards.
TCGCGTTCGCTTCGATTATGTACCTCATCAATAAGATGTTCGCGCTCATAGACAAGATTCAATCCGCGCTTCATGTTATCGGCGAGACACTGCCAAATGCGCAGGAGGTTCTTGGCGCCATGCGGGAAGTTAAAAAACACCAACCGCTCGGCACTGGCACGAAGGCTTTCCATTGGAGTAGAGAGCTCCGTTTTGATTCCGTCACGTTTGGGTATGGGTCTGAAAAAGGCGTACTTCGGGAGATTTCTTTTTCGGTGCCGAGGGGAACAGTTTTGGGAATTGTGGGGCCGTCTGGCGCCGGCAAAACGACTATTGTTGACCTCATCTTGCGTTTACTGTCTCCCACTGAAGGTTTTATCGCGCTCGATGACACGAATATCAGCGATATAACAGTTGAGAGTTGGCGTAAAAACATAATTTACGTCGCGCAGGATATGTTCTTGCGCAACGATTCCATTGCCGAAAACATCCGATTTTATGATGAAACAATTTCAGACGAGGAGATGATTGAGGTTGCGAAAATGGCGAACATTTATAACTTGATTATGTCTTTGCCTAAAAAATTCGACACAGTTATCGGTGAGCGGGGGACACGTCTCTCTGGTGGCGAGCGGCAGAGAATCACGCTCGCGCGGGCGCTCGCGCGGAAGCCTTCCATTCTCATTCTCGATGAAGCAACGAGCTCGCTCGACGCGGTCTCTGAAGGTTTGATTAAAGAAGCGCTCAATCGGCTCAAGGGGAAAATCACCATGATTATCATAGCGCATCGCCCTTCCACGCTCGAATACGTGGATACAATCATCGCGCTCGATCATGGAAAAATTATCGAGCGAGGAACGCCCAATGCTCTTTTGGCAGACCCGAGTTCTTATTTTTCCAAAGTAAGCAAACAAGGAAATGTTGCATCTTAAAAATAGCCCACGAAGACGGTTTTATCACCCAGTTTTCCAGCGCGAGGTTCATTTTGAGACGATCAGGGTAAAAACGTTACTTGATTTTTTATTGGAGTGGGTTATCATTTCGATTCTTTTGTAACTAGAACCCATTTCAAAACAAACCAACAAAAACATGAGAGGATTTGACTATCAAACAACAGAATTTCGGTCAAAAACAGAGTTTTGTCAGTCGCTCGCAGTGAAAGTGCGTCTCTTTCCTCATCCTCTGTTTTTTCCTCGAAACTCCTTTGTTTGTTTTAACCACTTATTTTGAGATGGGTTCTAATAATATGAATATGAAAAATAGAGATCTCAAAAAATTTTATAATCGAGTATACACCCGTGGAGAAAAAAAACATTACAGCAAACTTCTTTTTGGCGAAGCGGTTACGGAAGAGAAAAAAGCTGTTTTAGACGAGATATCATGGAAAAGCAAAGAAGTTCTTGATATTGGGTGCGGCACCGGAGAGCTTGCGTATCGCATCGCTCTTAAGGGCGCGAAACGAGTGATTGGCATTGATTATTCATATATGGCGATTCATATCGGGAAGAGTCAGTATCGAAAGGAAAATCTTCATTTCGAATGCGCCGACCTTAGCACTGTTTCCGGCAGTTTCGACGTTATTATCATTGTTGGTGTTTTAGAGCATATTGATAATCCATTTAATCTGCTTCGAAAAGCGAAAAAATTACTCAAGAAGGGAGGTTCCCTTATTATCACTTGCCCGAACTGGTCAAATGCGCGCGGCTATATCCTGCTCGCTCTCAAGGAGCTTTTTGACGCTCAAATTACATTGGTTGATTTTCACTATTTTACCTCGGTGGAATTTGAAGAATGGGCAAAAAAACTTCGAATGAAACTGACGTGGAAGACCATTGAACAATCCTGGGGGCATGGCAAAAAGATGATTCAAGATTTTAAGAAGAGATTGCCGAATGTTTTGCGTGACGTGCCAGCGTTCAAGAATCCAAAAGCCATCACCAATTTTATTTCATGGCTTGACAAACACGCGGTACCTCTCGAGGAAAATACCCAAGGGAGCGGCGCTGTCGGTTTTTATCACTTCAAAAAATAGAATTACAGAAACGAAGAGTTTTTATTATGACCTTATAGCATGAAAACGATTTTTATCGCGATTCTAAACGGCGTAGAAGGCAAGAACATTGTGCGTTCTTCCGTGTATGCCACTTTAAGAAAGGAGAGTGATGTACGGATCATCTTTTTGTTCAGGAACAAATCTTTGTCATCTTTGTACGAGTCAGAATTTGCCGACAAGGGAACTTTTTTTGAAATTTTGCCGCCCTTTAAAAAGTCTTTGGCGGAAAAGTTTTTTTCTCGGCTTAAGTTTTATCTCTTGAGGAGCGAGACGACGGATTTACATCGGCTTACTAACCTTGAAGAAGGACGTAATTACGCGGTGTATTTTTCGAGTTTAGTATTTAACCGCGTTTTCGCACGCCCGATCTTTCGCCGGCTCGTCCGAGCTCTGGATTTTTTCTTGATTCGCCAAAAAGAACTAGATTCGTTGTTTGAAAAGTATCGGCCGGCAGAGGTGTTTCTCGCTGATTTGTTCAGTGATACTGAAACAGCGATTCTTAGGGAGTCCAAACGGAGAAAAATTCTTTCTGTTGGTCTTATCAACACGTGGGATCGCGTGACCACTCGCTGGATGATCCGTCTCCTACCCGATTGTTTTATAACGTTTAATGAAATAGTTAAAAAGGAACTTAAAGAATATGATGATTTTTCTCCTGATAGAACTTATGTTTCTGGTACGGTTCAGCACGACCATTTGATAACCGGAAAATTTTCCGGCCGAGAGGAATTTTGCCATCGGCTCGGTATTGATCCGGAAAGCAGAATTATTGTCTATGCGCCGCTCGGGAGTTTTTTTGACAAAACTAGACCGGAGCTTGATAAAGGGTTGGTTAAAATTTTAAGTGAAGCCGCACTCTCAGGACAATTTAGTGATGAAAAAATAACTATATTAGTTCGGTTTCATCCAAATGACCTTGTAGATTTGGCCGAGTGGCCCACTTTTCCAAATGTCGTGTACAGTCGGCCGGGATTGAAATTTGCTACCGAGCTCTCCGATAAAGTTTTCAGTCGCACCAGAGGGCAAAACTGGGATCTGTCCTTTGATGACCTCTCACTTCTTCGTGACACAATTTATCACAGCGCTTTGGTAGTCTGTTACTACACTTCTTTTTCCATTGACGCGGCGGTCTTGGATAAGCCGGTTATCAATGTAAATTTTGATATTAGAGACGGTTGGATAATTTCGAAGCCTCACCCATATTACAATTCTGTTCACTACCAAAAGGCGGCCGCTACTTTGGGCATCCGTTTAGTGTCGAGCGAGGAGGATTTTTTTTCTGCTATAAAAAAATATCTCGCCGACAGCTCTCTTCACAAAGAACAAAGACAGCGGCTTGTGAATGAACAGTGTTTTAAACTCGACGGTCATTCGGGAGAGAGGGTTGCAAAGTTTCTTTTGAGTCGTCTTTACTAGAGAGGTTTTTAAAAATTTCAATATGTTTTACATACTCGGAAGTATTTTGAATGGTAAAAGTTTGCTTCGTGCTCTTATGAACGCCGAGGCGGCGAATTTTTCTTTGATCGGGAAAGTTTTGGATATCGGTGGCGGCAAAGGGCCGAGCTATCTGGAATTTTTTAAAAAGGGAGAGGATTTTCAATATGAAAGTTTGGACATCAGTTATGAAGCGGGGAGTACCGGCCGCCGGAGAATTGATATTGAAAAAGAAAAAATGCCGTACGGGGACGCTTCGGTGGATGCGGTTTTGATGTTTAACATCCTTGAACATATTTATAACTACCACCACGCGGTTGTTGAGGCTAAACGGGTTTTGAAAAATGATGGGCAATTTATCGGTTTCGTACCATTTCTCTTAAATTATCACCCCGACCCGCATGATTACTTTCGTTACACCAAAGAATCTCTCCAGAGAATTTTTGTGGAAGCTGGTTTTAAAAATATTTCTATCAAACTTATCGGCAAAGGGCCATTTTTTATAAACTTCAACAACCTGCTTGGTGTTGCCCGTCCGCTTCGTTTTCTCCTTGCCTTTTTGTTTCCTCTGTATAATCTGGCCGATTATTTTTATCTCAAACTTCGTCCCGCCGCGCGAGATCGTTACCCTCTTGGTTATTTTTTTGTCGTGTTGATGTGATTTTTTCAATCTCTTTTTAGCATCATAATGACGAGGTTGAACCTCCCCAGAACTTCCCCAATTTGAAAGTAAGTAGCACTATTGGTTTTTACTACTTTAGAAAATAAGACCACATAAACATTTGGCAAGGTTCAACCTTGCCAAAAGAAAACCTTTTCCAAAACGTCCAAAACGAACCTCGACTCGTTGACCAAGTGTGGACTTTGATGATAATGTCCAGCTAGACAATTTTCTCCAGCTTCGGCGGGGGAGTGGTGGGAGAAAATATCCGTGATTTTGAAATGATGAATCTATCCACCACGATTTTGTGTGAGTGAGAGAGAATTGAGGTTAATTGACTAACCCCGTTACTCACACGTCCCCCATCCGCCACGCCGGATGGGGGAACACTTTTCGTCCACCATGGCGGACGAGACACGGGTGGGGAGATATGATTGGTCAGACTGAGGATCGCGTTTACTCCACCCCGTTGTTCTTTCAAATATGTAGAGGTCAGACCTCTACAAACGCTTTGAGTGTAAAAACTCAAAGGGGTGTGGAGATGATTGGATTCAATTCTGATAGGATCTCTTACCACACCCCCTTCTTCAGAGACTGGAAGGTTTTCTTGTTTTTGAAGAGGAATTTTGGTGGGGGAAAAAGCATCTTAAAATGAATATCTCGCTCACCCATCTCGCCCCGCTCCGATTTTGTCGAGAGCGGGGCCTTTTTCTTTTCCCCGTCTTTTCCTTCAAGCGATAATACGTTTTTGAAATGACTTGTGAGCTTCTACTTTTTAAACCTCTAAGCGAGAATTTTCTTTTATAAAACATTGCGCAGGCGGGTAGCCGAGCATAGCAATTCGCGAGCTCGTGAATATGCGTGTTTTATAAAAGAAATAATTCGAGCGACCCCCAGTATTCTCTCATTGAGGAATGATACTGAAAGGTAATCGTATCATCTAGCGAATGTTTTGAATAATTTCGACTTTGC
>MHRY01000044.1 GCA_001822675.1 Candidatus Taylorbacteria bacterium RIFCSPLOWO2_01_FULL_45_34b | reverse complement strand
TGGAATACGAACATGGTACACTGGTTGAATCATTAGCAATTAACTTTCCAGAAGTTCGTATTGAGGGGTGAGGAGAGGTGTTGTGTTCCAAGAGTAAATTACCAAGAATCTCATCACATGTCAAATCCCCGCCGTCCGAAAGGACGGCGGGGATTTTCTTATTTTTTATTCTCTCATTCCTGAATTTAGAACCTTGAATCCAGAATCCACCTTACCCTCGCTTCTTCAAATCCAAAATTCTCATGATCGCAAGCTTAAGGCCGGTCAAAGAATTCTTGTAACTTTGATCAATGATGGTAAGAAAAATCGTAATTACTTCTTCCAAATCATCGTTCGTCCAAGCTGACACAACAGTTTTAAGTTCAACATTACCACCACGGATTCCCTCTTCCAAGCGTCCGCGATACGCCTCATCAAGTTCGTAGATAACGGATTTGATAAAGTCTTCGACATTTTTACCTTCTTGTCGAAGCGTGCGGAGTACTGCAAATACTTTCTGGCTATCCTTTGCAACAATTGCCCGAATAAATGACAATGTTGAAAGAAAGACAGGAGCGCTATTTGAATGATTCGAAGTCTGCGCGTAGGAAACAGGCGCAGGGACCGGAGCTGTAGTATTTTCAACCTTCGCAACCGGAGCTTTATCCGAAAAACGAGGCAAAGCATAACTCTCTCGCTCAAGCGCGGTCGGAACAAACATGCCATTTGGCGCTGGAGGCGTTGTTTTTGAAGAATTCACAGAAAAATGAGGAGTTGGTAAAAGAAGCGCCATCTTTTCACGATTGAGTAAAATCCAACCGTCCTCTTTGACATACTTGGTCTCGGCATCGTCAATCACTTTTGTAAGTGCCGTTTCGGCCTTGGCGTAATTACCCGACAAAGATTGGAGCAGAAGTTTGACTGCGTCTTCAGAGATAAGAGTTTTTCGCTCGCGGGCTTTTGCCAAAAGCGCTTCGCGAATATTTCGCTCATCCACCACAGTCGGTTCAAGCGAAATGTCTTCCCCGGGCAGATTGTCCGGAATAAAAGAGGGGTTTGCCGAAATACCGGCATATGCGTACGATTGGTTGCTATGCTTATATGTGGTTGTGGAATCTTCTTCCATATATTTTTGATAATCTGGGCTCTCGGTAATAAGACTATTTTCATCAATCGGAACTTGTGTTTCTTCTTTGACGAGATTAGGTTCCTCTCGTTTTAAACGTTTTTGAATTCTCTCAATAACCCGAAGAATGATACCAGACTTAAAAAGATATACAACTAAAATACTCCAGATAATTAGTCCGAGAATAAAAGCAATAACTTTAAAACTGTCGCCAAAACCAGTGTATGGAATTTGGCTTAAGTACACGAATGCGAGTGGCAGTTTCTCGGCCTTTTTAAGAAGCACCACCGTTGGCGGATTGTAACCACCCCCGCCACCCACACCTCCACCTCCGCCGCAATTACTCGTGCAAGTCGAAGACGGTTTAATATCAACAGAACAAGCATTTGAAGTTATTGACTCCGATCCGGAAGTAATAGTGACATTGCCCATCTTGGTTCCTGATGAAGCATAGGAGCGGCTGACGGAAGCGTCCGAACCAGTCAAACCATCAGTACCAGACCATGAATAGGTATAAGAACCTGTGCCGCCAGTTGCGCTAGCGCTCCAGGTAACTTCCTGACCGATTTCTACAGCTGTCGGGCTGACAGCACAACTTCCCGAAAGCGGAGAGGGTGAAGACGTGGGCGACGCCACGGAAGTGGTGCAGGTTTTTGAAATAGTTTCAGAACTGGAGGTAACCGTTACTGTGGCATTTTTAGTACCCGATGACGTGTACGATTTTGAATCAGTTTGGTCGGTACTAGAAAAACCGTCATCTCCTGTCCAACTATATGTATACGAACCAACCCCGCCGGAAGCGGTGGAACTCCATGTAACAGCATCGCCAGTCTGGACAGCCGAAGGATTGGCAGTGCATGTGACAGAAAGCTCTAGTGGCAGCGGGCAATCCTTAGTGATTGTCGTTTTAACAGTATTGCTCTCGACCCAAACGCTCGGGGTCGTCATGAGATCGGCTGGCGAATACTCTGCCGAGGTGATTCGGGCTTTATTAGGAATATCGAACACCCCGCAAGCCGCAGGTTCGTTGACCTTTCCCTTCCAAGAAATTGAACCGCTCTCACCCGGCGTCAACACATTGCCATTCCAATTCAACGTCCGAGTCGAGGCGCTGTAAAGCGGAATGCTGTTGTATCCCACATCAACGTTGCCGCTACGAGTTTCACTTTGATACGTGAGCGCTGAATCTACAACATCCTGAATTCGCACGCCGCCGCCAGTGCAGTCGGCGTCTCCGCTATTTTTAAAAGTAAGCGTATAGGTAAGCACATCGCCAACTGTTGCAGTTGCTTTATCAACCTCCTTAGTCATTTCAAGTTTGCATTGACCAGGCAGTGGTGGAGAAGTTTTCACAACAGTGAAACAATTTCGGGTAATCTTCTCACGACCACCGGCATTTAAAACAAGCATAATAACCACCGTGGCATTTTTGGTGCCAGTAGTCGCGTAACTTTTTGAAACAGGGTTCGAGATGCCAGCTAGTCCGTCAGTGCCGCTCCATGAATATTCATAATGACCTTGGCTTGGCGTCATGGTAGATGTCTGCGTAGCCGTCCACGTTACAGTCTCGCCAATATTCGGTGAAGCAGGCGCCACAGAACAAGATCCTTGAAGATTCCATGCCAAAGCAACATTGTTCGAGAAACCAAAGAAGGCGGCAGTCAGAACAAGTCCGAGTATCGGAAAACGAAAACCAAAAAGTCTGGACGTCATCTTTTTCATGTTTTTGTTATTATTCTGCATCATACTCTTTTCTAAAATAAGCGATTCTTGTTTTTTTAATTTAACATGTTGGAAATTTCGTAGTCTCGCGCGTACTTGGCTTCTACGACGAATCGCTCTTCTCTCGCGCCGAAGGTGTTGCAGGTTGAAAGGGTCAGCATACGCTTGCCCTTCGAAAATTCAACCAAAGCTTCATTCTGATCTACCAAGGAAACCGAGAAAACGGTGTAGACGTATTCGCGATCATCTGAACGAACCTTGATTTCATCTCCAAGCGCAAGTTCGCCAAGGCGATTCAGCGCCTTGTATGCCTGATTCCTAACCGTCTTTATAGTCGTGCTGTGACCAAAGAGAAACATGTTGCTGTCGTCCTCGAGGGAACCGGAGCCCGGGTAGTGGACAACGCCTTTTTGAAGTGCTTGGTCGAGAACGCTGATATCCCGACTGTCTGGATTTTCAATACTAGTCAAAACCCCAATTTTTTCAATACTAATCATTTTTGGCTGAATGGAAAGGGCGGTCGGCGTGATAAAACCATCCGTGTCAGGAACAGGGACAATTCCATTACTTTCGGCTGAAACATCCGGCTGGTAGATACTTTGACCGAAAGAAACGAAACTTTGGGCAGCATCTTTAATTTCAACCGGCACAAAACCCATGGCAAAAAGAAGCCCTAAAGAAGCCATAAATACAACAATTACCCATTTAATTGTCGACAAAAAGGTATTCATAAAAATGAGAACGGAAATATGGGGACGTAAAACTATTGACAATAATTAAAAGTATGATAGGATGTTTTACATCAAAATAAATCCACGGTTTCAATATACACTACAAATTTAAGTATGTCAATAGTATTGAAGCGTCAATTGGAGTATTACTAAAAAATCTACACTTAACAAATCAGATAAAAATCATGGAAAACATATCGGGAACCAAAAGAAACACTCTTGCAAAGGTAGGCGTTACCGTCACCCTCCTTGTCATACTTGGTGTCGGCGCCTGGATTGGCAGCACCAATTTTGCGGGTATCCCAAAAAATCTAAATGATATGTATGCTTCCGTTATCTCTCTCACCAAAACTTTCAAGGGAGCAGAAACTTTGATACTTGAAGTGCCAAACTTGAGCGTTTCTTCCGGTCAAACAATTACTCTTTCATGGAAACATGAAAACAAAAGCGGTGAGGGCGAATACGTTTTCACCTACGGATGCACAGACGGCATCGTTCTTGAACTAAAAGAAACTAGCGGGGGCAAAAACGCTACCTTGGCATGCGACGAAAAATTGCTTTTACCAAATGACGCCACGAGTGCTTCTTTCATCGTTACTTCAAAGAAAAACCGCTACGGAAGCATTCCGGTTACGCTTACTTTTATAAAAAATGGCTCCGAGGAAAATCCACTCTCTGCTTCTGCCATGATCATGGTCGCCAATGAATCGCTTTCAAACAGCCGCGACGGTATTTTGGGCACAACCAAAGCATCGGGGACTGCAACCAAATCAGCAACACCAACCACTCCCCCTAAAAAAACAGGGGCTGTGGCAGTCAAACCCGCGCCGGTTGATCCGAAAGCCGGAACAAAAACGGAAAACACGTATTTGATTTCAGGAACGACTGCCGGAGCGTCGGAAACCGGCAAACCGGATTTGGCCGCGAAGATTATTGAAGTCGGTGTTATCGATAAAATTACCAATGAATTTATGTCGACCACGACACTTCATTCAACCGATCGAATCGCGGTTCGTTTTGAAGTCATAAACCTCGGAAACAAAACGTCTTCGGACTGGTATTTCAATGCGGTGCTCCCAACCTTCCCTAATCATATTTTCACGTCCGATTCGCAAGGCGCACTTGCGCCAAATGACCGGATCGAATTCACGCTTGGCTTCGACAAAATCGAAAACAAAAATGGCAACATATTTACTATAAACATTGATCCAACGGGATATCTTCCTGACGTAACCCGCGACAACAACATCGTAAAATACACCATAAACGGCGTCATTTTCTAAACCAAGGAACGTATAGCGTATCAAGTATTAGTATAAAGTATAAAAGAAAGATGAACCCCCGCTTCGCGTTCGCGAAGCGGGGGTTCATTCTACTTGATATACCTTTATATTCATGTTAGCCTTTCTTCAGAAGAAACAGCCTGTTGAGGCTACCAAAACCAAGAAACCCAGAAAAAATCCACGAACTTGATGCGAATGCAGATCGAAAAGAACCGCCACGAACTGAAAATGACCGTTCTCCACCGAAAAGGTCGGACATGGCACCAAACAGAAGTGGGAAAGTTTGCCACCAACCTTATGACCGAGGTAAGTCAGCACCCAAAACATCCGGAGTACCTTGTCCTCTAGGGACACCACACGAAAGAAACAACTCTCAAAGCGCTTGGGGGAGGTCAAGCTTTCACGGCTTCCCAAGTCATGGGAATCGACAGCAAAGATCTCCCCTTCATCCCAGAGTTTGCCTAACTTCGAAAGGTCACCCAAAAGACGACTCCCCCTTTCACGGCGAGCCGTCTTTTTTATTCGTGTCATTAGTGCTTATTCGCACTCATTCGTCCCGATTCGATTTATCGAACCGAGGATCCTCGATTTCGTAAATGAAATCGGGATATATTGGTGTCATGTTAAATATCTAGATTCGCCAATTTTGCATTCGACTGGATGAACGATTTGCGAGCCGGCACATCGGTGCCCATGAGCATGTCAAAAATCTTGTCTGCTTCCTGCATATCTTCTATGTGCACTTGTTTTAAAATTCTGCGCGCCGGATCCATGGTTGTCTCCCACAACTCGTCCGGATTCATTTCACCCAAACCTTTGTAACGCTGAATGGAAAGCTTAGGAAGCTTCTTAGCTTCAGGAGCTTCGGAAGAATCGGGGGCTGTTTTTTCTTCCTCGTTTTCTTCCAAATCCGCCGCGGCCACTCCTTCTTTTTTCAAAAACTTGTTTTTCTCATCATCGCTATAAAAATACAAAAACTCTTGGCCTTTCTTGATTTTGTAGAGCGGAGACTGGGCAATGTAGATAAAACCACCTTCAATAAGCGGTTTGAAGTAGCGGTAAAGAAGCGTCAAAATGAGCGTGCGAATATGAGCGCCGTCAACGTCGGCATCAGTGGCAATAATAATTTTATGATAACGCAGTTTGCCAATTTCAAACGTATCCCCAATGGCCGTGCCAAGCGCTATGACCAAATTTTTAATCTGCTCCGACGAAAGCATCCGATCAAGTCGAGCTCGTTCGATGTTTAAAATTTTGCCGCGAAGCGGTAGAATGGCTTGAATACGGCGATCTCTGCCCATTTTTGATGAACCTCCGGCACTATCGCCTTCCACAATAAACAGCTCGGATTCAGCGGGATCTTTGGATTGGCAGTCCGCCAATTTTCCGGGGAGCGTCATGCCCTCGAGCGCGCCTTTTCGAAGCACGCTGTCTTTGGCCGCTTTGGCCGCCTTTCTGGCCTTCATGGCCAAAACGACTTTACCAATGATAGCCCGTGCGTCATCTGGCTTCTCTTCCAAAAACGCCGCGAAGGACTCGCCAAAAACAGTTGTCACTGCACTCTGGGCTTCGACGCTACCGAGTTTCGCCTTTGTCTGACCTTCAAATTGAATTTCCCGAATCTTGACCGAAATAACCGCGGTGATACCCTCGAGCACGTCGTCTCCGGTAAAACTATCTTCACCGTCTTTGACCAATCCATTTTGCTTGGCGTACGTATTGAGCGTTCGAGTGAGCGCAGTCTTAAAACCGGTTAAATGCGTCCCTCCCTCGGCGGTGTAGATATTGTTGGCGAAAGGCAAAATACGGGCGGAAATGTCATCGACATATTGAAGCGCAATCTCTACGGATTCAACTCCCTCCACTTTCTTTTCAATGTAAAAAATATTTTTGTGGAGCGGTTTTTGGAGTTTGTTATAAAAAGCGATGAAAGAAAGCAGACCTCCTTCGAAATAAAAAGTTTGAGAAGGAACTTCAAACGCGAGCTCGCGGAAATAAAAGACATCTGCAAGGTCAATGTTCTCTTTGAAAGACCGCGCGTCAATGACCGAAATCCGGAGACCCTTGACGAGGTACGCCTGTTGGCGCATGTGACTTACAACACGGCTGAAATCATACTCAATGATTGGAAAAATTTCCGGATCAGCCTCGAATGTCACAATAGTCCCGTGAGATTTCGAAGTGCCAATTTTTTTGACGCGGGCTTTGGCTTTGCCTTGTTTGTATTCCTGATAGTAGACGCCACCATCGCGATGCACCACCACTTCGCAGAAGATGGAAAGGGCGTTTACAACCGAAGCGCCGACCCCGTGAAGACCGCCGGAGACTTTGTAGCCTTCGCCGCCGAACTTGCCGCCAGCGTGAAGCGTGGTCATAATGGTTTCAAGCGCCGAAACTTTGGTCTGCTTGTGAATATCAACCGGAACACCACGGCCGTTGTCCGTAACCCGCACTCGGTTACCCGGCAAAAGTACGATTTCAATATCATTGCAAAAACCACCCATCGCTTCGTCGCGCGAGTTGTCGAAAATTTCGGTAATGAGGTGGTGTAAACCGTCCGGCCCCGTGGTACCGATATACATGCCCGGGCGCTTGCGTACCGGCTCCAAACCTTCAAGAACGGTAATAGCTGAAGCGTCATAATGATGCCCGCCCGAACGTACCGTTTCGGTACGGGCAGGCCCCGAACCGTTTTGTTTTTTTGTCGCTTCCTCCTGCCCCTTCAAATTTTTTGTTTTAGCCATAAAACCTGATGAATCGAAATTAATGCTTAAAATATGCTGTTTTTACCCTCTCTGCCTGTGGAAAAAATTTGTTGGGGTAAACCACGTAATTTAGAAAAAAGAAAGGAAATACAAGGGTATTTCTTGCCTCTTATCATATCAGAACCATGCGGAATTGGAAGCAGTTTTTGGGTATAAAAAAATAGCTAAAAAAGTGCGTACTGTCACTAAAAAATTTGCTTTTTTTGTAGGATGTTATATGATTTACTCGGATTATGAAAAGACTGAACATCTGCCAAAACTGAAACGGGCACCCGACCCGCTACCAAACGAGCCGTGGAAGTGGCTCGCGAAACGAAGTGCGGAAAGTTACTCGGCAACGCCGAGTCTCATTCGGTATTTAATCCCGCAAGTCCCAGTCCGCTAACCAAACCAGTAGCGAATTCGAGAGCCGACTCCTAGAGTCGGCTCTGTTTATCTCACCTGCCATCCCATTGCTGTGACTGCCGCGGCTACTTTTTTCATAATCCTATTCACCTCATCATCGGTCAGTGTTTTTTCGAAAGATTGAAAGACGAGGCGGAAGGCGTAAGAAATTTTGTCACCTTTTTTGAATTCGTCGAACAGATAATCATTTACAAGTAACGTACTGGTTTCTTTTTTGATTACCGCAAGAACTTCAACCACTTTTGTACTTTCCGGCACAAAGATAGCAACATCTCGAACGATAAATGGGTACTTTGAAAACGGTCTGTAAACAAGACTCGAAAGGCTCAACCTTACAGTCTGTAAGGTTGAGCCTTTCGGATCGGGCAGAGAAGCAATAAACAGGTCAAGATTCACTTCCATAACCCCATCGATGGCATTTATGGTACCAATTTGCTGGCCTCCAAGAAGAAGCAGTCCCCCACTGTCATCAATAGTGCAAACCGTTTGAACATCGGCTCCTAACTCTTTTATGAGCATTTCACGCGCATCTCGAATTAAATCATTTACTTTAGTTTTAATACTTTTGGTGTTTGTAATACCAACAACTAAAGAATTAATCTCCTTCCCATCTTTGAAAATTTTACCAATTTCAAAAAGCTTGATTTGATTGAGATTAAGGAGGTCGGTATTTCGAAGATTGAACTCGAGTGCCTTCGCCATTGACTTTGTCAATTCCGTCCGCAAAAAATTTTTATCTGACGCCACAGGATAGAGTACTTCCCGCTCACCCACTTTATCAAAGGTTGAAGTGTAAATTTCTGAAAAGCCGTGGTTTGCCAAAATGAGTTTGATTTTGTTCGCGTAGTAGAAATTTTTGTTAAGAGGCAAATCCCCTTTTACTTTCGGCGGCACGATTGGCTTTATTTTTTCATAGCCGTACAGCCGTCCAACTTCTTCGACAGCATCCTCAGGAATGACAACATCCTGACGCCATGCTGGAACAGTAACAACTAACCTACCCTTCTTATTTTCTGCTTTAAGATAAAGTCGCCCAAGAATTTCAATCACTTCTTTTTCCGACACTTTTGCCCCGAGTTTGGCGTGAATAAAATCAAGATCTATCTCTATGGTTCTATCTTCCGTGTGAACAGGATATATATCAGTGAAGGGGCTAAAAGAAATCGAGTCGCCAAAAATATCTTCCAGTCGCTTTGAAAAATGCAGTATGCCAAGAAACGCGCCGGCTGGCGGCATGTTATTTTCAAACCGCTTTGAAGCATCGGTTTTGATGTTTAAAGCAGTCGCCGTTTTCCTAATCAAAACTGGATCAAACGTGGCAGATTCTAAAATAATTCGTTTTGTGTTTGAATCCACTTCGGCCCGCTTGCCGCCCTTGATGCCCGCGATGGCAAGCGGGCCCACATCATCCGCGATAACCAAAATGTCCGCGGAAAGAGCAACGTCCTTATTATCAAGCGTGGTAATTTTCTCACCCGCTTTCGCTTTTCGTACTGTGATTCCTCCTTTTACTTTATCCGCATCAAAGGCGTGAAGCGGCTGGCCGACATCAAACATCGTGTAGTTTGCAAGATCAACAATTGGATTGATCGAACGTTGGCCGATAGCGGCAAGTCTTTCCTTTATAATTTTCGGTGTTTCGGCTTTACCGATTCCTTCGACAACCCGCGCCATGTATCGGCGGCATACTTTTTCGTCCTCAACTGTGACTTTCGGCGCAGTCTGCTTCCCTAATGTAACAGTTAAATCTCTTTCCTTTTTTAACGGAATTCCAGTGATAGCGGAAACTTCATAGGCGATACCAAAATGAGACAGGGCGTAATGAGCTCTGTCTGGAAGCACTTTTACATCGAGAATTGTGTCTTCGTGTACTTTATCCAAGCCCTCAACTTCAAAAACGTGCGCGTTCAAAAGCTCTGCCAATTTTTCCGGTGAGGGTAATTCCTTATCAAAATAATCTTGCAGCCAGTTGTGAGAAATTTTCATATTAAAACTGATTCACCAAGCGTAAATCTCCGGAATAAAGCAGGCGGACATCCTCGATTCCGTATTTAACCATTACAAGCCTGTCTAAACCGCCACCGAAAGCAAACCCTTGCCACTTTTTGGCGTCAATGCCAGCGGCAGTTAAGACATTCGGGTGAACAAGGCCAGCGCCCATCATTTCAAGCCACTTACCTCTAAACCGCACATCCACTTCGACAGACGGCTCGGTGAAAGGAAAAAAGCTTGGTCGGAAACGAATCCCTGTGTCTTTGCCGAGAAATTTTTCGAAAAAATGAGTGAGCA
Source organism: Candidatus Taylorbacteria bacterium RIFCSPLOWO2_01_FULL_45_34b (assembly GCA_001822675.1). GTDB lineage: Bacteria > Patescibacteriota > Minisyncoccia > Phycocordibacterales > DSPV01 > 01-FULL-45-34b. Next base: position 16,269 of record MHRY01000044.1, on the reverse strand, counting down.
CACCTTTAAGGTGCGCAAGAGAAACCTCTTTATCAACCATCAAACCTTCAAGCTGATAGAACTGCACTTCGTGCGTGGCGTCGGTCGCTTCATTTCTAAAAACTTTCCCGGGAACAATGATACGGAGTGGCAATTCCCCCTTTTCTAATTCCCGAACCTGTACCCCTGACGTATGCGTACGGAGCACCGGCCTCTCACTCTTTGCCTCTTTTTTAGAATTTGGAATTTGTGATTTGGAATTTGTTTGGAAATTGGAAATTGGAAATTGGAAATTTTCTGGATTCTTAATCCAGAACGTGTCTTGCATGTCGCGCGCCGGATGATCATCTGGCATATTAAGAACATCAAAATTATAGAATTCTGTTTCAAGCTCCGGCCCTTCGGCAACATGAAAACCCATCCCCGCAAAAATCTCTTGGATTTCCAAAATGGCTTGCGAGATAGGGTGAAGGTGGCCTAAACCGAATTTTTGATCCGGTCGGCCGAACTTGTCCTCAAGTTTTAGGCCTTTCGTTTCTTCGCTTAGCATGAAGAATAGTATATAGAAAATAAGGCAGTTTTTCCAATTTGGAGCCGGTGGTCAGGCTTGAACTGACGGCCTACGGTTTACAAAACCGTTGCTCTACCAACTGAGCTACACCGGCGATATTAATTTTGTCCAGTCGTTCGGGCGGGTACCAAAGCCGACGCCTTGGTCGGCTCCCCACTTGCCGTAAGCGTCGGGGCTGAGCTAAGGCGACATTAAAATCCCAAAAACATCAACATTATGTCTTATGTCAAGGTTTAACCTTGACATTGGGCTCTCGGTCACGACGGGAAGTTATATTAAAACAAAAAAACTCGCGTTTGGCGAGGTAGAGTCGAAATTGGCAAGCAAAGAGTCAAAATTACTGCTTCGGCAAGTTGTTTTTGTATTCCAAGATATCTTTAAGGAAAAAAGACGCGGAACCTCCTTTTTTTAAAAACTTCTTGCCACGAACCGCGTCTACCCACTTTCCGAAATATTTGCCAAAACCCCTTTTCCAAAGCACGTAACCTTTAAGAGCAAGAGCGACTCCGATTTGCGCGACATATTTGACATTCTCTCTATTTATTTTAGAAGACACACGGTTAGAGTGTCTCAAAAACAGTTTAATACCTTCGAGAAGATTCCGATCCGCCGCTTCACTTAAATGCGAGAGCAAAATCTTTTTTTGAAGCCGAAGTTCATGAATTTTAAAGAGAAGCACGGTGACGATACCTGCGCCAGAAAAAAGAAAAATGCTGGTGGGAATGATCATGGAATATTATGCTTAAGAACCAACTTTGAAACGTACGAAACGAGCCACTTCTATTTTCTCGCCGAATTTCTGGATCGCGGATTCAATGACCTGCCTGATGGTCAAATCCGGATTTTTGATAAATGGCTGTTCAAGCAAAATTTTATCTTTGAAATAGGAGGCCAATTTACCTTCGAGAATTTTCTCGCGAAGATTCTCCGGTTTGTCCAAAACTTCCTTCTCAAAAACTTGGAGTGCGACTTGGCGCTTTTCCATCGTAATGTCTTCGTTTTTCAAAAATTCAGGCGCAGACGCGGCCACGTGCATGGCGATGTCATAGGCCAAAGAACGAAAAGCTTCGTTCCCTGAAACGAAATCGGTCTCCGCGGACAATTCCACCATCGCCCCGATTGTGCCATTACCATGAATGTAAGACGCGACCGCGCCCGCGCCAAATGTTCGATCTGATTTTTTAGCCGCGATCTCTGCGCCTTTCTTGCGTAAAATAATAAGGGCCTTTTCGACATCGCCCTTCGCCTCCTCCAGCGCTTTTTTGCACTGCATAACGGAAATGCCAGTCAAATCACGCAAGGCTTTTATCTGTTCCGTTGTTGTCTCTCTGATCATTTGTATGTATTTTACACTATCTAAAAATCTCAATTTACAATTTTCAATCAAAACCAGAAATGTGTCAATTTTAAAAATTAAAACATTGAAAATTCAATGAAAATTGAAAATTGCTACTTGGAAATTTAATCCTGCTTTAAGTTTTGGGTTTTCTTTTCTTTCGTTCCTTCCTCGTACGCTTTCACAATTTCATCCACGAAAAATGTGATGCTCGCAATCGATGAATCATTACCGACAATTGGATACGTAACATCTTTGAAATTGCAGTCTGATCCGAGAAGTCCGACAACCGGAATACCAGTCTTCCGTGCTTCAGCAACCGCGATGCGCTCATGCTTGGCATCAATGACAAAAATAGCCGCCGGCAATTCCTTCATCGGCGCGAGACCGAGGAAAAATCGCTTCAAGTCTTCAATTTCTTTATCAATAAGAAGCCGCTCTTTTTTAGTGTATTTGGTAAGCTCACCTTTCTCGCGCTGTTTGACCAACGTCTCCATGCGATCCACGCGGCCGCGAATATTGGCAAAATTAGTGAAACTACCGCCAATCCATCGACCCGCAACGTAAGGCATACCAACGACTGTGGCACCTTTGAGCACTGCATCTTTGGCTTCGCTTTTGCCACCAACAAAAAGGAGGGTTTTGCCTTGCGCACCAAGACCTTTTACAAAATCCTTTGCTTTCGACAAAAGAGTCTTGGTTTTTTCCAAATCAAAAATTTCGACGTGGTTTTTGACGCCGAAAATGTAGGGGGCAATGGTCGGGTGGCGTCGGGATTTTGAATAGCCAAAATGAGCACCAGCCTTAAAAAGGGCTTCGATAAGAGGGTCATTCGGGAGCGTTTTGTCTTTTTCCATCCCGTTAGAGACAGGAAATGAGAAACTCATTTCCGATGTCTGGTTATAAGATATAAGCTATTTCCTAATAAATATGCTATGGCTCTCTCGAAAAAACTATACATTCGTACCGTCTCTAACGGGATCCATACGATCCATACGTGTGGAGTGTAGCAGATTACGGCCTATGAGGCAAGATTTTTAAGCCTCGTCTTCCGAGGGGGCGCCCAAAGGCTTCTCGCCGACGGCCTCAACGATTCCGGCAATATCGCCCTCAAAAATACCCGCGATATTATGCCAGGACTCTTTGATACGGTGATCGGACACGCGGTCTTGGAGCACGTTGTAAGTGCGGATTTTTTCGGAGCGATCGGCGGTGCCAATTTGGTCTTTTCTCTCCGAAGAAAATTTCTTGGCATCTTCCTCATCCTTCAAAAGTTGGAGTTTGGCCGTCAAAATGTTCATGGCTTTTTCGCGGTTACGTGCCTGACTTCGCTCGGATGTGGAACGTACCGAAAGGCCAGTTGGTTTATGCACCAATCTGACCGCCGTTTCAACCTTATTGACATTCTGCCCGCCCTTGCCACCGGCGCGTGAAAATTCCATATCAATGTCAGCTGGGCTTATCTCGATAGCGCCTTTGGAGCGGATTGGTAGGATAGCGATGGAGGCAGTTGAAGTGTGCACGCGGCCGGATTTTTCCGTAGGCGGTACGCGCTGAATGCGGTGAACGCCGGTTTCAAAACGAAGTTCTTTGTAGACATTTTTACCTCGAATTTCAAACGAAGCTTCCTTGTAACCCCCAAGCTCACTTCGCGACTCGTCAACCGGCAGAAATGACCAGCCCTTACGGTCGGCATATTTTTGATACATCGAAGCCAGTTTCTCCGCGAAAAAAGCCGCCTCTTCACCGCCGGCGCCAGCCCGAACTTCCAAAATAACTTCGTTTGGAAATTCTTCTTCCTTCTTTTCCACCTCTAGAATTTCGTCCATTTGCTTTATTAACGCCTCTTTTTGAAGCGTGATTGTCTCAAGTTCACCTTTTGCCAGATCGACAAGTTTAGGATCACTCTCAAGCATTTTCAATGTTTCAGCCTCGTCAAAAAGCAGCCGCTCTAAAGTCTCGGCGAGATAGTTCGTTTTTTGATTCTCTTTGTATTTTTTAATATCAATCATTGAGGTTAAAATTTAGTCTCATAGCACAAAAACCCGACTGCGGCTGGCCGGGTTAGAGAACAGACTGTTACGCTTTGATTTCTGCTGGTTTTTCTGCCGCTTTCTTTGGAGTTTTTTTAGGAACTTCAACTTTGGTTTCTTTCTTTTTAGGAGGAGTGACGACTTTTTTCGCAGCCCGAGCCTTGAATTTCTCGACGCGGCCGGCGGTATCTATAATTTTTTCGGCGCCGCTGTAAAACGGGTGGCAGGAACGGCAGATTTCAATTTCCATCTTTTCTTTTGTTGAGCCAACACTATACACCACCCCGCAGGCGCAGGTAGCTTTTGCTTCTCCAAAGTATTTTGGGTGTATATCGGATTTCATAGTGGAAACCACTATACCAAAACATCGAAAAATTGCAATCAAGTCAATTCCCCGTAGCAGAGCTACGGGTATTAATAATGACAAGTACAACATTCCCCCTACCTCAAAAACGCCACCCCCACACTACTTAGCTCCAGTCATAGTAACGATACATTGATTGCCTGCATAGTCAGGACATTGCTCCAACCTGCGAAGGTGTTGCCATAATCAGCTGTGCCGTAGCGGTAAGGGTAACGGTGGAATTTACGGTAAGGAGGCTTAATGGTACTTTTGTGAGGCTCCAATGATACAAAGGAAGCAGAGCAAGGGGAACCACAAGAGATTCTAGAAAGTGACGAGGTAATGGTGCCCCTTGAGCCACTGTAAGCGGTCTTTGTGATAGTAAGAGTGTGGTAGGTTATCTGTTTGGTGAAGGTGGCAGTAGCAGAAACACTATCGTTCATAGTCTAGGGTACAGGTTGTATTTGCACCAGAACATAAACCCGCCAATTACGAGGTTCGACCTCGAAACACACTTTTTATGGTATAATATTTTCTCACATGACCAGAAATATTGAAATCTCTATAGATGGATACTACCATGTCTATAACAGAGGCACGGACAAAAGAAAAATTTTTAATGCTGATCGTGATTACAAACGTTTTATCGGACTTCTTTATATGTGCAATAGTACAAACCCGGTTCATATTACCAACTCTGATTGGTCACTCAATTCTATGCTCGGCCAAGACCGAGAAAAAACTATTATTGATATAGGAACATACTGTTGTATGCCAAATCATTTCCACCTTCTTGTACGGGAGAAAATGGAAGGCGGAATCAGTAAATTTATGCAAAAACTCTCCACAGCCTATACTATGTATTTTAATACAAAAGAGGAACGCACGGGAGCACTTTTCCAAGGAAAATTTAAAGCTGAATACGCAGATAATGACGAATACATGAAATATTTATTTTCGTATATCCACCTAAACCCAATCAAACTGATTGAATCTACGTGGAAAGAAACGGGCATCGTGAATAAAAAGAAGGCCCTTTCCTTCCTTAAAAACTACTCCTACTCAAGTTATCAGGACTTTCTTTTAGTGGACAGGCCGGAAAAAGTTATTCTTGAACGCAAGGCTTTCCCAGGATATTTTGAAACGGTGGCAGATTTTGAGACAACAATACGGGATTGGCTTCATTACAACGAAAAACGAGGTCGAACCTTGTAGAGAGATTTTTTATGGTATAATTATAACACAAAAAATAGGTGACGAGGTTCGACCTCGTAGTTACTTTGTAAACCATAAGTAAAAATCCTCTAATTCCCTGCCAAAATATTGATTTGTTTTTGATAGTTTTCGGCTAACTCCATAACATCATCGCCATAAAAAGCGTAGGCTTTTTTTCCGGCATTCGCCCAGCCTGCTAAATAGCGGAGTGCGGCGAGACGTTCAGCTTGATAGGTTCCTTTCGCCGCACCGTTGTCCATAAGAAGCAGAGCGGAAGCAGTGAAGGCGTCTTCCGGATCCCACGGGTTTGGTGGATTGTGTCCCGTCACTTTGGTGATTCTGTCTTCATAGAGAACCCAGGTGGACGGAATAAACTGTGCGGGACCCATGGCGCCACCGTAGCCATACCACGGCTTTTTTGAAACCGGCACTTTGTCAGGATCAAGCCCGAGGCGCGTGGTGATCTCGATGAACGGCACCGTATCGCGCGGCACTTTCATGTCCACGCGCCAGCTTCCCGTCCCCACATTTTCTCCAAGATTCGACTCTTCGGCAATGATGCCCAAAATGAGCGCGGCGCGAACGCCGGTTTTTTGCGTCGCGGCATTCGCATACATAAGTGCCTTTTCAAACGGAATAGCGGCAGAACCGCGAAGGGCGAAGAGTTCGGCGCGAATCGAAGCAGCGCTTTTTTCCTTTTCGTTGATAATTTTCTGGTAGTTCGCCTCAACACCCTTCGAAACAGTCAGAATCTTTTTCTTTTCAGCTTCCTGTTCGCCGATGCGTTTGGCTTCAAGTTCCTGAATTTTCCGCAGGTCAATTTCTTCCGAAACTTTTTCCTCAAGTGAATCTTTTTGCGCCTGTGTTTCAATTTTATCAACCTCAAGTTCTCTGAAGGAACTTTGGAGCGCCTGCTGTATCGAGTCAAACGAATCGACGTCAGCGAAAAAATCAGACAAATTCCGGTTGGCAAGCAAAAGCTCGGTTATGGAATATGATTCGAGCTCGTTTGTTTTTCGGATAAGTCCAGCCATTGAGTCTTTGCCCCGTTCGATTTTTTGCTCGAGCTTGCCAATCGTCTGTTCTTTGCCTCCAATCTCTCCCTTTAGTTTTTGAATGACGAGATTCCGCGCTTTGATGGATAGTCTGGCTTTTTCTATTTTGGCATCGAGAATCGCCACGTCGCGCTCCAGTGAAACCCGCTCACGCTGACGATCTTCCAAAATTTTTTTCTGGGCATCAATATCAACCTGGAGCGCCGCGAGGTCTTTTTCAAGCTGTGCCCGGCGATTCAAAACATCATCGCCATTTTGAGCGAAAACGAATGTACAAGGAGAAAAGATGGCACCGAAACAAAGTGCCACGTATATAAAAAAAAGAACTGGTTTGTGAATTGTAAAAAACATACAGAAACCCTCGTAAGAGCCTCGATTCGGTTTCAAATAGACCCTTACTTTTTTTCTGGAGCTTTTGGTTTCGAAGGGGCTTCCCCACCTCCGTCGGAACTCCGGGCTGGCGTGACACCCTCCTCACCCTCTTTCTCTTCCTTGCCTTTCTTTTCTGAAAGTTCGATAGCGGAGAGGTCAACTGGTTCAGCGACAACCACTTCTTCCTCTTTCGCTTCTGCAACTGACGCAACAACCTCCTCCGGACTTACCGTAAGTATAACACCCGTCGGCAAAACAATATCTTTGGCCAAAATTTGACTGGTTAAATCAACGAGTTTTGAAATATCAACATCAATGCTTCGCGGCAAATTCTTCGGTTCAGCCTCAATTTCAAGTTGGTGGAGCACTTTGATTAAAATGGCCCCCAACTCTTTGACAGCCGGAGAAACACCGGTAAATTCAAGTGGCACTTTGACCTTCACTTTTTGGCCTTTTTCAATAACGTAAAAATCAACGTGGCGTGGCGTGCCGGTTAGAGGATGGAGATCAACATCGTTTATAAGCGTTTCAAGAGCTCCCCACTCGCCTTTAAGCGAAATGACGCTGGTTTCACCAGCTTCCTTCCAAATTTTTTGAAAATCTTTTTCCGCAAGTGAAATAGGTGTTGATTTCTCTTTGCGGCCGTAAAAAACAGCCGGTAGAACACCCGTGCGCCTGAAAGAGTCGGGTTTTTTTGACGTATCGCGTTTCTTTGCCTCTAACGTAAGCATACTCGGTAGTATATATGGAATGAGGAAAAAATCAATGCGAATGCCCGAGGCCCAGCAAAGCGAGGCTCTGGGCTTTTACACAACAAAAGTATCGAGAGTTTAATTTCCCCTTTTGTAATTCATTTCCCAGTTAGTAGCCACACATCTATCGAAAGAGTCCCCGACAGTCGGTGAAATATAGTTTGGGTCAGATGTTGAAGGATTCTCTAGTTTTGCATAAAAACCATATCTACTTGCGTCATTGAGGGTCATACAGGTATACCCCCGATAATCCTTTCTCCAGTGTTGATAATTCGAATCTCCAGGATAAAGAGGGTCGTATGGTACAGTCGATATATACGCAGGGACCAACCCGCCAAAGGAGGGCGCGCTATTGTGAACCCAACCATTAAACCAAGGATAGCTTCCGACATCATTGAAGTAGAGCTCGTTCGCGGTTGCAAGTTGATGTAAAGTAGCCTTCCGCTTCGCGTCCCTCGCCTTCACCCGCGCGCTGGTCAAACTTGCAAGCACCACCGAAGAAAGCAGGCCAATAATTGAAATGACCACCAGAAGCTCGATCAGGGTAAACCCGCGCGAATTTTTCCTTAAACGTAACATAACTTTATTTAAATACGAGCTACTCGTTCCTATACATTTGAGCAACCATTATTCTCCAAGAAATTCGTTCGGGTAAAACCTTTTTTTCTGAAGTTTTTTTTATATGAAAACATGATGGAAATCAACCAAAAAATTAAAGGCTCGTATGGAGAGGCGCGCCGGGAGGATTAACACTCGAAATCTTCGGGGAACTAAATGCCTTGGCGAAAAAATAAACGGAAAGCCCCGCACAGATAATAAAAATTCCAATGAGAAGCATCTGCGCCTGCCGCTCACTTTTTATTATTTGCTTCCGGATAAGCCACACTGTAATACCCGAAGACTTCTTATTGAAAGCCCCGCGACTCGACATCATTTGCGGACCTTCATCAAATTGAACTTGAACCATGTTTTTAATTATACACTACAAATAATTTTTAGGATACCTCCTCTACTTTACTATATTTGGCGGCACCTTACCCTCAAAAAAGACGATGAGGTTCTCCGCCGCCATGTGAGCCATTTCTTCCCTCGCGACGATTGTTCCGGAAGCAATATGAGGCGTCAGCACAACATTTGAGAGCTTGGCCAAACCTTTACACTTTGTATTTTTCATCTTACACTTTCCAAATCCGCCCATAGCTCCCCAGTAGTAGAGCAAGCTCACTACGGGGCAAGCAGTTAGGACTTCTCTATGGGCTACATAAGAATTCCGCCCATAGCTCAGTTGGTAGAGCAAACGCCTCTTAAGCGTAAGGTCCCTGGTTCGAATCCAGGTGGGCGGACAATATTTCTGAATATTGGCCGCCCACAACCCCGCAACTGCTTGCGGGGTGTCTGGATTCGAACGCCGGAGCGATATTTTTGCAGTAGCAAAAATCGCGAGGCGGTGGCCAGACCAAACCGAGCGGCGGCGAGGTTTGAGTCGCGGCCGAATCCAGGTGGGCGGACAAGATAGAAAAATCTCAACTGCTTGAGACTTTTCTATCTTGTCCGAGCCGCAGCCATGTTTTTGTACCAACAAAAACGGGCAAGGCGGGGTCGCGAGCACTTAGTATTTTGCGAGTTGTCGAAGCAAAATACTTAGTAACTCGTGACGACAATACTTTTTCACAATGTCCGAGCCGGACTGGAGCGAAGCGTAAGGAGGCGGGGGCTGCGACTTTTCAAATCGAAAAAGTTGTAGCTGGCATGACAAGAAAACATGCTATCATATTCTCCGCATGCCTTCACAAAAAACTACCGTCTTCAAAAAAATTAATCATCCTCTTCTTTTTGCTATCGTCTTTTTCTGCGGCGCGGCGGTTATGATCATCGAACTCGTCGGTTCGCGTGTCATCGCCCCCTACGTCGGCACTTCGGTCTATGTCTGGACAAGTCTCATCGGCATTATTTTGGGCAGTTTGAGTCTTGGTTACTTTTGGGGCGGACGAATCGCTGACATAAACGCAAGTGTAAAAGGTCTAGCCGGAATTCTTTTTCTCTCCGGAATTTCGACGACAGGAATTGTGTATTTCCGCTATGCTGCTTATACTACGGGAATTCTTGGTTCAGAATTAAGCATCGCATCAATCCTCTTTGCCCCACTCCTTTTCGTGCCAGCAACATTTTTCTTCGGTATGATTACTCCGTATGTGACTCGACTTCGGCTTGAAAACCTTGAAACGAGCGGCAGCGCCGTTGGCGGACTCTACGCGCTCTCGACAATCGGAAGTATCGTCGGCACATTTTTGGGAGGATTTTTTCTCATTTCATATTTTGGCAATACCAACATCCTGCTTTTCCTCGGAATAGCCACGATTATCCTCTCCTTACTTGTGTGGCTACTTCAAAAAAGAAGTTCGGTTTTTCCGAGTGTCACCATTCTCGGTATTTTTTTGTCACTTATGGCTTTTCAGATTCCACGAGCTCTGCCCGTCTCTGGCAATCTCATAGCGGATCTAGACACAAAGTACAAAAGAGTTTGGGTATATGATGGGAAGGACGCAAAGACAGGAAGGTCCACCCGCATTCTTACCGACACGGTCTTTGGTATTCAATCAGGTATTTTTCTTGACGATCCTTCAGAGCTTCTTTTCGGGTACCAAAAATACTTCGATCTTGGCTTTCATTTCAAACCAGAGGCAAAACACGCCCTTATGATTGGTGCCGGCGCTTTCACCTATCCCCCGCACTACCTCAAAGAAAAACCAGAAAATACCATGGACGTTGTTGAAATAGACCCCACATTAAAAGAAATTGCCAAAAAATATTTCTCTTTTTCCGAAAATTCTCACCTCTCTACCATTGATGAAGACGGACGAATTTTTCTCAACGACACCGAAAAAACCTACGATAGTATTTTCATAGACGCATTTACGTCTCTCCTTTCTATTCCGTATCAACTAACAACAAAAGAAGCCGTCGAGACCGTCTATAATAAGCTCGAAGATGACGGCGTTGTCATCGTCAATATCATTTCTGGTATAGAAGGATACCGCGGAGAATTTCTCCGAGCCGAATACGCCACCTACAAATCTGTTTTTCCAACAGTACTCCTTTTTAAGGTACACGGCGAAAAAAGCGACTCCTTAATTCAAAATTTAATTCTTGTAGCCTTTAAAAAAGGCGATCCCGAACTTACAAGTCGTGACAAAAATATACAGGCACTCCTCAAGAATCTCTACCAAAAACCGATTGCCGAAGACATGCCAATACTTCGCGACGACTTCGCGCCAGTAGAAAAATACACGGCAAAACTGATGCTTTAGTACCCTCCTCCCTAATCTTCCTATTTTTAGAATCAATGGTATGATGGATTTTTTGATATGGTTTGATATGGGCAGGTGGCGTAACTGGTAGCCGCGCTAGTCTTAGGAACTAGTGGAGTAATCCATGGGAGTTCGAGTCTCCCCCTGCCCACAAAATAATGAGCCTCGCGAATATATTTTGTGGGCAGGAGCACGCCAACTGCTTGGCTTATGTGAGAAGACTTGAAAAGTTTGAACATATTTTCGAGCGGTTATTTTCGTGAGAAAATATGAAAACTGTACAGATTCTGTAAGAATCAAAACTCCTCTCCCGCCCACAAACAAATTGGAGCCTTTTTCTTACATACATCTAATTTACGCGACCGCGTAAATTAGATGTATTGACAGATGGTGTCGAGTATATTAGTCTATTTTTAGATCGGCGGAAAGTGAGACTAAACAGTAATGAAAGTGCTATTAATTGAAGACGAAGGCGACATCCGGGAACTTCTCGGAGACTTCCTGCAAATGCTCGGGCACGAGACAATTCTGGCCGCAGACGGCATGGAAGGACAAGAAAAAATCGCGGAAGGAGGACTGGATTTAGTCATCTCCGACTGCGATATTCCAAGCCTTGATGAAGGGCTCACCGTTCTCAAAGTAGTGGGGCCGAAAATCCCCAAAGTGCTCATGTCCGGAAGAACAGAGAACTTGGCGGCAAAAGCCGCATCCGTGGGAGCAATTCCCCTCCTCAAACCCTTCACCTTCCAAGAGGTGAGGACTCTGCTCGAAAAAGTGGCCAAAAAGCCACGCCGAGCGGAAATCGCTGTCTAAGTTCTTCCCTTCGCCCGAAAGCCAACCCATCCGGTTGGCTTTCTTTTTAAACATAAAACAACACGGAAAGATGATGAGGTTCAACCTCGCCATTTTACAAAAATCCAAGGTTAGTCCTTGTAAAAAAGTCCTTGTAAAAAAATCCCATTCCCCCACCTTGGAAGTTTTACCTCCAAGGTGAAATACAACTCTAAATTAAGTGTCTGGAAATGACAAAGTATGTCAAGGTTAAACCTTGACATAACCTAACACTTTCAAAGTAAAACCCAAGGTTAGTCCTTGGAAATAAGTCCTCGATAAACTTTTTATATTGGTTTGTTAAATTGGGCCATATGGTGCGGCGAGAAATACGCGGGTTATGAACAGAATCACCAAAAAACTAGGCTGGATAAAAGTGGCTCTACAGAAGCGTTTTTTGGTATAAACCAATCCATTGACTTTTATATAAAACCGTGCTAACCTTTTCGTAGATTCAGTTAGTCTTACTACAAGGTCGAACCTTGTATGGGCTTTGTTCTGTCAGAGTTGGAACTTTGACAATTTGTTTTGGAGAAAGTCAGTCAGCAAAAAGAAAAGATGGCGAGGTTCAACCTAGCCAATTCAGAAATACCAGAAAGGAAAAAAGTATGGCAACACCAACACCAGGCGGAGGAACTCCGCCAACACCTGTACCAGGACCCGGAGCACCGACTCCCCCGACTCCTACACCTCCAACACCCCCCGCCCCTGCACCAGCAGGAGGTGGAGGAACGCCACCAGCCCCTAAACGCAAACCAAAGCGCCTGAAAAAGACAGCGGTTTGGGACAGTCGGGAGTGGCTTATGAATGGCATAGCGGCTACAGTGACCATGATCTTAGCACTACTGATTATCTTGTATCTCAGCAACGGTCTTGATTGGGTCATTGGCATCGCTGTAGTCCTGTTCTCCCTTGTCCTCATGAAGCAGGGGCTTCACTTGGTACCAGAAAGAAACTATGGCGTGCCAAGGATCCTACAGAAAAGGAAGCCCGGAGAGGCATTTGAAGAGGGTTGGACATGGGTCTTCCCCTTCATAATGACCGTAAAGAACGTCAGCCAAAAGCACCAGGTTCTCACTATCCCAAAAGAAGATGGTGAACCTTTAACGGTCAACACTATTGACTCCATCGGCAAATCAAAAAAACGGCTGGTGGTTATGAAGGCAAGAATCGTTGTCCGCTGGCAAGTGACCAACCCTTGGTACTTCCTCAACGTCGAAGATGAGTTGCAAAAGCAAGGGCAATCGGTAGAAAGGACAGTTGGAGATCTAGCTATCAAAAGCCTCCGCCAATGCGGCGCCGAGGTCAGCGACCTGGAGTTTATGGAAAAACGGGACGACTGGGAAAAAAAGGTTAAGGAGGCAATCGAGGACGACATGGATGAGAACGAGCGCGTTCGGACAATTGATCATCTCGGTGTAAAAATTATTGGCGTGGTCATTCCAAAGATTGATTATCTCGACCCTGACACATCGAAAGCTTACGAGTCAGTCACGCGGGCGATGAAAAAAAGGGAGGCCGACAACGAGCAGGTTTTGCTCATACAAAACGCTATTGCCGAACTGAAGAAAAAGTTCCCCGAGATGAACGATGACGAAGCCAGCCGGATTGTCTTAACTCAACTCGGCAAGATCACTAGGACGGAGACAAGGGGCGACCTCACCAACGTCGCGGTCATTCTCAAGGACGCTGTCGAGAAATGGATGGCTCGGGGAGGAGGGACACCATGACAACAGATGCCCTGTACATTCTGAAGGTTGTGGCATTGGTAATTATTACCCTCTGGCTCACCAGTTATGGCCTAAACAAAATTAAGGCCAAGACGGAAACAAAGTGGGTCATCTTCCTTGGTCTATTCATAGTCTGCTGGCTATCAGCCCGACCAATCATCAAGAAGGATTGGGCTGACATGAAAACAGTGAAAGAAAAAAGCCTGGCAGAAGAAAAGGAACGGCAAAAAGCCGCCACTGTAGTGCGGGCAAGGAACCCGACCATGCGGGATTGGGAGTATGGGTGGAGCAAGCTGCCACATGTGCGAGGACTTGACCCAACCATTCGGAAAGAAAGCCATCCGGCGAAAATTCTATACTACGACCAAGTCAGGTTCGACTTCGTGGTATTCCTACCGAATGGAACGAGGGCTGAATTCACTTGGAACAAATTCGCCCACGCCACAAACGGCGTGTGGCAACAACCAGTTCCGCCAAACCACGGGGAATGGTTTTTGGAACCAGACAATCCAGCAGACCCATCTCCAACGATTTTCAAAGGATGGGGCACGGACAAAGGGGGAGAAGCTCACATAAATTGGCTTCGAGCCAAAAACTAACCGCCTCTCCCAACAAATTCCCTAGGCTTAGCCTCGGGGAAACATAAAGCGAGAGTTCTTCGGAACCCTCGCTTTTTTCTTTTAATAGACCCCCCAAATATCTCCCATCCAATACCAAGCCTTAAACTATGTAGCCTTTTCGATAAAAGAATTGATGTGAATAAGATAGTCTTTGAAATCACCGAAGTTACGTTTAAGTTCATGGATAAAACGCCCCAGACTAACATGTTCATAGCGATGCACAACCGCGTTACGCAAACCAACGACAGGTGAAATTTTTTTGGTGAAATCTGCGGGTAAAATGCCAGCCTTCGCTAAGACAGTAAATGTACTCTGAATGTCATCTGGCGGTGTTAATGTTTTTACCCGAATCAAGTGGGTATTTATATCAATCATTTCATCAACAATAAGCTGAAACATTCTTTCCGCCACGTGAAATTTCAGAGAATCTTTGAGAATTTCTTCCTCGGTTAATGACACTATCGGTTCCAACTCGGCGATATAACCATCGAGAAGAGCAAGTTTCCTGGTGATAAGATTTTTATCAAGCTCGAGCGGCATCTTTTTTGTGCTGATTAATTCTACTTAGTACATATTCACGGCGCACTTTGTTTAGAAACTCTGACTCGCGGTAAATTCTCATCGCGTATAAATACAAACTATTGAATAGTGATTCCTTAGCCTCATAAAGAACAACACCTTCATCAACAATTTTTTTCATGAGTAAGGGATTGGCGTTCGATAGATTTACCATATCTACATTGATTGTCTTGAAAATTTCATGCAGTTCTACAGCCATTTCACTTTCCTCGACTAAATCCATGGGTGCAATAGAGGAATAAGCAACATCAAAATCACTTTTTTCTAGTGCATCGCCCCTTGCTCGCGAGCCGAAAAGCACCAGCAAGGCAAGGTTGTATTTTTTAGCAATAGCCATAATTTTCTGTTTTCCTTCTTCAGTCACGTAAAAATAATACCATGAGCCAGCTGCTAATGGCAATCGTCTACATGAAAATAAGCATGAACAGGGGGGTTAGATGCTTAACAGTTGGCTCCGAGCCAAAAACTGACCAATCTTCTCTCCTAAAATAAAAACACTTCCCCGAGGCTTCGCCTCCGGGGACACAACGCAAAGCGAGAGTTCTTCGGAACCCTCGCTTTTTCTTTATCAGAACCTTGTAACCTATCTGGGGCGATCGCTTCAGATAGGTACCTTTTAGTCCTCTTGGAAATGGGTTTTTTAGAGGGGAAAAGTTTGGAAAAAACTACTGGGAAAAGCTAAGCCTCGGGGAAACACAAAGCGAGAACTCTATGGAGTCCTCGCTTTTTTTGCATTCCAAGGTTGAACCTTGGAATTTGTAATAACCTTTTCAGTAGCTTCAAAACTTTTCCCAGAGTTCCACGAATTCATCGGGTGCCAGATTGATATCTTTAAGAATACCACGAAGCGTCCCTATTTTAATGGGCTCATTGCCATGGAGAGGTACCGTCGTGCGGAGATCACCTTTCTCCATAGCGTGATGACTGCCACGTACACGTACGATTGAAAAGCCCTGTTTCGTCAGGAATGAGATCATTTCTTTTCCTGTCGGTCGGGGAAATCTAGGCAAGTGAGAAGTCTTTGAGACTGACACTAAGCTGTTTGAGCTTTGCCGGCGAATTAACACGAGCAAGCGCGTCCTTCAGTCCAAAGGCTTCGATATACGTACGGAGAGCTTCCCTCAAATCAGCAATCGCCTCTTCTTCTGTCGCTCCTTCACCATAGGCGGGAATGTCAGACACACGGGCGGTGTAGCCGCCCTGTTCCAGATCTGGAATGAGTTCAATGGTAAGTCTTTCCATTTCCCGATTGTATCATACTCCCCAATGAAAAGCACCCCAGAGAGCACTCCCGTTCCGACTTAATTTCGCAACCCTGACACTCGCAGAAAAGTTGTAATCGCCATGCGTCGCTCATCAACCGGTCGAGACGAGAAAACCCATCGGTTGAGGGGTTTTCAAGGGAGGAAAGATTGTCGTTTCCTGCAAGTTGTACCCACAGAAAGACAAGTAAGAACCCTCTGTAAATTGGCTTCGAGCCAAAAACTGACTGCTCATCAAAAAACACTTCCCCGAGGCTCCGCCTCGGTAAAACACAAAGCGAGA
>MHRY01000043.1 GCA_001822675.1 Candidatus Taylorbacteria bacterium RIFCSPLOWO2_01_FULL_45_34b | reverse complement strand
TATCAGTATTGCCATTGGCAACGATAA
Organism: Candidatus Taylorbacteria bacterium RIFCSPLOWO2_01_FULL_45_34b; assembly: GCA_001822675.1. GTDB lineage: Bacteria > Patescibacteriota > Minisyncoccia > Phycocordibacterales > DSPV01 > 01-FULL-45-34b. The sequence goes on along the minus strand of MHRY01000043.1, from coordinate 18,406 downwards.
TGCCGATAGATCCGGATCCAGCATATTTTTCGGCATTTTCCGCGACGATCTTGTCTGAAACTTTTACCAATTTGTTGAGCAGGTTCAAAATAAACCAGTTCTTAAAAAGCTTAACGCCTTTAAGCTGGTGTGGTAAAAATTCAAGCGTTTTGATGTAAAATCCGCCGGAGCGACGCTGTTCAGCTTCTTTCCAAAGAATGTGAGTGTAAAAAAAGTCATGTAATTTTTTGTTTTCAAACAAGACTTTTTCGTTTACCGCCATAGCCCGCCCAAGCGTTTTTAAACTTGCTTCATCATCAACGAGGCGAAATTCGCCGCCCGCAGAGCGGGCGGCTTCTCCCAATTTTTGTTTTTGTTCATGTGAGAGCTTTTGGCCCGTGTAGGTTTTTCGATTGGTGCATCTCTTAGGAATACTTTCATACAGAGGATTTTTTTGCGATACGGAGGGAGCAAATGTGATCGTAGCGACCAAATCTAGCGTGCCGGCGGCAGGAAATATAGAAACCTCGGCTTTGTAGCCACGTTCTTCAGCGCTCAAAACCATATTCTCTATAAGTGCCCCTTCTGCAACGTACGAGCCACGCTGTTTGAAATTGTAGAGAGACTGATCCGCGGTCGGGACGTTAAAAATCTTAACTGTGTTTTTATCAATAACAAATTTCCACGGTTGGCAGTTTTCGCCGGACGGCGCCAAAATTCCGTCAGCAATAATTTTTCTTAAATTGTCCTGCATATTTTTGATTATTAACGACTTACGATGTCGTTAGTTATAGACCGAAGATTTTTTAAATGAATCGGCTATTTCTTTTCTTTTGGCGACACTTGCGGAAGTTGTGTAACTTGGTAGTAATTTTTCATCGAGCGAAATGAGTGCGCGGTTCGATTCGAGCTCTTGGCCGTTTAGGATTTTACGGATGCAATATGCCACAGCCGCGCCGTTTATGAGCGCCGCGCCGCCAAGTTGCGGCCACGAGACAATCGTTTTCCCCATCTCAAGAAGCGATTCCTGCATCCGTTCCGTTACGTTTTCGGGTCCGACATGCTTGGTAATCATCTTGCCAATACCAAATTTGTCCAGTTTGGAAAGCATCTCATAGGAAACCTCGCCCATCCTGCCGTGGAAGAACGGAGTATTTTGATCGAGATCGTATCGCTCAACGTCCACGACCGCATTGTCGCCGTTGTCTGCGGCCATGACCACAGCGATTTTATTTTTTTTGGCTTGTTCCCGTATCAGATATTTGACCGCGAGATTATCCAGCTCATCGATAACGATATCAAGTCCTTCAAAGAAACGGCCGATATTTTCTTTATTCAAACCTTCTGGAAAAAGTTCAATCTCCGCGTAAGGATTTATTTCATATATTTTCCGCGCCGCCATCTCCACTTTCAAGACTCCGAGGCTGTCGATGCCCGTTAAAATTCGATTGGTGTTTGAAAGCGCGAGGCGATCCATGTCTGCGAGTTTGAGATGCCCCGCTCCACCTTGGAGCGCGAGCGCGAAGGCGACACTCGATCCGACCGAGAGACCGGCGATGCCCACAGCCCCGTTGTAGAATTTCGCCTGCTCATCTTTATTTATAAGATTTTTATTCCGCGCGGTTCGAACAAGTTGAAAGTCTTCTTCTGGTAAAATGTGCACCAACTTTGAACCCCATGGGAAAAAGACCCACTTTCCTTGTTGCCACAGCGGCGTGTCTTTTTGAATGACTGCGTAATGCGCGGCGAATGTCTTTTTGAAGTCTGGTGTGTAGACGAGTGTTGGATTTTTCACCCCAAACAATTCCAAATGTTCTTCTTCGTAGTCATCCACCACATGCTGGATTGTTCCTTCGTAAAAAAAACTCTGGAGTTTGGTTTGGCCGGTTTCATTCGAAAGATCAAAAAAGAGCGGTTTTGATTCAACCTGTCTCCTCAACCCTTCATCAAGATATTTTTTTACATTACCCGGCATAGAATTATGAAGGAATTATAGCACGAAAAATCCCAAGGTTGAACCTTGGATCCGAAGAAAGGTTCAACCTTGGGGCTTCTTTGCTGTGCAGGCAGGTTAGATTGGTATCTGATACCAATCTAACCTCTCCGAGGAACTATATTTTGGGAGTTTAGTTCTCAAGTACAGAAATCCCAAGATTCAACCTCGGGATTTCACTAAACCCGCTTCACCCATTTTTGCTTGATACCAGTTTGGAAGTGGGTGGGATGTTCGTGTGGCCAGAAGATAATTTTTGGAACGATTTTACCGTTCAACATATCAGCATTATTTTTGTATTCCGCGCTTTTTTCTTTTAATTTTTCAAAGACGATCTTGGCCACTTCTTCTTGAAGCCACGAAGACTCATTGATACCAGGTTTCAGTTCAATATTGATTTCGAGATACTCATTTTGTTTTTTGTCGTGTTTGGTAAACATGGTAAATTTACCCGTTACGTACTTTTCAAGCGTGATATTTTGAAGCGCTACTTTGACGTATTCTGGATAAATAATCGCGCCATAAAGCTTTGTCGAGAGATCGGTGCGTTCGTAGACATACACAAAAGGAAATTCAGTAACGGAATTTAAAATGCCGGCTTTCTTTGCTTCAGTCATTAAGTCAGTCCCCTCTTCAGCGAATAATTTCTCCATTTCGTTAAAGTAGAGAACGCCACCACTGTCTCCAATTTCATATCGAACAAGTGGCAAAACGTTGTTTCCGCTGCAATAGATACTTCTGCCTATGCACTCAAAATCAATAAATTCAGGCACGTATTGAGCTAGAGTCGGCAGGCGCGTGGCCTCGGTAAAAATTTTTTGGTAGAGCTTTTTGTTTTTTAAGGCCAACCGCCGGATCAAGATGCTAATCGGCGTTTCAACGGCCATGGTGCCTAAGTCCGCGGAGCCGTAGATATTCATGGTGTCTCGATAGAAACTTTTCATGCCGGTTTTCCGCAGAATATAATCGCGGAATTTTTCGGAAAAGGCTTCGGCGGCGAAAATCATTTTTATATTGTAATCATGCCAGTTAACACCGTTTTGCTTGGCTTCGTCTACAACGTCTTTCATAAACGGCGGGTAGCCGCAGAGGATGATTTGATCGTATGCTTCGCCGATGTTTTTGAGTGCTTCATATATTTCTCTTTTGTTCACTCCCGGAGTCAAAATAGTCATAGGATAGCCACGTTCGGAAATAGACTTGAATGCTTGATAGGTAATAACACCGCCAATCCACACTCCCATGCCAAAGCAAACAAGCACTAGGGTTGATTTATTCGGATCAATGTCGCTGTTTTTTAAAAACATCTGGTGGTAGAAGGACGACTGCGCGTCGAGCGCGCCGTTTCTCGGGAAATAAAAAGGTTTGCCGGTTGAGCCGGAGGTTGAAGTTAAAACGAGAGATTGATCGGTGAAAGAGCCCGGCGGGCAGAGTTTTTCCCACGGATAGCTTCGGAGGTAATTGTCTTTGTTGACCGGCGGAACTTTTTTGAAATCCTTAAACGTTTTGATATTTTTGGGGTTGACGCGAGCTTTTTTTAAAAAATCTTTGTAGGCGTAGACTTTTTCCGCGCATAATCGGAAAAGCGAGAGCAGTTTTTCCTCTTGTTTCTTTTTCCAAAAACGGCTTTTCTTATCATATATTGTCGCGAATCTCTTACCATCGCCGTTTTTGATCGGTTTAAATCCGTTACCGAAGAATACCGTCACGTTTTCTATAGGTTTTGTCATGTTGCCAGTTACTTTTATTTCTCACCATTAAACATTTCGGAAACAATTTCCGCTCCTTCAAGAACTACTGCCACCGCTTCGTTGAAAAGATGTTTATCGATGAAGATAGCCACAAAAACACCAAGTAAAGCTCCGACTCCAAGGATGACAAAGGAAACAAAAAAAGAAACGGAAAGTGCGATGAGAGGGGTAAAAAGGGACTGAAGGAAGAAATACGCAATGATTGAAATTGCCCAGACTATTGAAGCAAGGGTGAGTTTTTTCGTGTCTCGGAGGGCATTCTCTTTGACCAAAACGCCAGTAAAATAGCCAGCATAGAAAACGGTTGCTAGATAGATTAAGAAAGTGATAATTGCGAAGAAGGTTGTCATGGTGTCGAATTATTTACTGCCGGGAGTGAGCACTTTGAAAAATTCTTTGATAAATTCGGCGATGACTCCAAATCCACCCCCCTCGCCTCCTTCGGAAAGCGATGTCCAAAATCCGAAAAAGATCATGAGAATGACGAGAATCGGAAAATATATTGGAAAGAGAACAATCGCCAAGAATTTGCGCTCTGGTGGCAGATGTTCCTCATAGGTAATAGGCCGAAGCAATTCGGCTATGACAGCGGCCGTCATAAAAAACGGCAATAGCAAAATGAAAAATATTTTAGCCATACAGCCATCATTATACATATATTTAGTATTTCGTCAAGGGCTGGTACGGATTTATTTTTACACCTAAACGCCTTCTTTTTTAAGTTCCTCGACAATCTTGGCTGCGGTCTTTGAAAGTCTCCGCGGTAACTCGATATGCAATTTAACCAGGAGGTCGCCGCGCTTACCTTTCTCGACGGGCACACCTTTGCCTTTGATTCGCAGGATTTCACCGAATGATATTCCTTCTGGAATGGTGAGTGCAATGTCGCCTTCTAAAGTGGAGAGGCTGTATTGTCCGCCTAAAAGCGCGGTTGAAAGTTTGATGGTTAAGTCAGTTACCAAATTGTTACCTTCTTTACGGAAAAAGGGATGCCGTTTGACGTGAACTTTGACATAGAGATCTCCAGCCACACCACCCGAAACCGCTTCACCCGCTCCGGAGAGCCGGATCATTTCACCGTCATCAATACCAGCTGGAATTTTGACTTCGATTTCTTGTTCGCGCTTTCGAACACCGTGACCTTTGCACTCGTGACATTTTTCTTTCGGCGCTTGACCACGTCCTTGGCAGGCATCGCAGACCCTCGTTGTTGAAAAGGCACCGATAAATGAGCGTTTAGTTTCGTGAATTTTGCCTTTACCATTACAAATTTTACATGTCTCCATCGACGTGCCCGGCTCCGCCCCGCTTCCTTTGCAGGTATCACAGATTGAAGATTTTGCCAAAAGCACACTTCGGTTAGCGCCAAAAATTGATTCCGAAAAAGAAATCTCAATGTCTATTGAGATGTCACGGCCTCGTTTGACTCGTTCTCGCCCTCCGCCGCCTCCGAAAAAATCGCCAAAAATGTCTCCCAAGTCAAAATCAAAACCCTGAAAGCCTTCGCTTCCGGTAAAACTGGAGAAGTCAAAACCACCGAAAGGATTTTGGCCCGTCGCTCCGCCAGCTCCCGCACCCTCGCTGAAGACCCGACCGTAGGAATCATACTCGGCGCGCTTTTTGTCATCGGAGAGCACGCTGTAGGCTTCGTTTATTTCCTTGAACTTTTTTTCGTCGCCGCCTTTTTTGTCGGGGTGGTATTTATGGGCAAGGGTGCGGAACGCTTTTTTGATCTCGTCCCTCGACGCGTTCTTGGCGATGCCTAACAGTTCGTAATAATTTTTTGACATGTTTTGGGAAATATTAAGTATAGAGTATTAAGTATAAGGTATGGGGAAAATCGGACATATTGACACGGCGAAGCCAATATGGTAACTTGTTTTTAGAAACCACTGCGTTTTAAAAGGAACGCAGTGTGTGCCCTAAAACAACGAAACCAAAGACTGTCTATGAAACACACTCTCGTAGTTGAAAGTCACGTGATTGGTAAGTTTACATGGGAGCTTCCAGACTCACTCGCCAAATCATTGTTTGAGAGTGATACAGCGATTGAGGAACTTCCCAACCAGGAAATGCAACGTGTCGCGCAAGATGGAATTAAGTATTTAACAGAAGATATCGAAGAAACTGTTGCGGTCCAGCTCGCTATGATTGTTCACAGCGTACACATTGGGCTCAATTGTATGAAACCAGTAGAGTTGATCTGTAAGCTTCAAACCTCTCGAAGCACTCATCTGGCACTCATGGGTATAAATAGTTGATTGAAGCTTTCATGGTTTGACCCATAAGGCCTCGGATCCGACGTCCGGGGCTTTTTCTTTTCCAAAGGTCGAACCTTTCTTAAGATCCAAGGTTCGACCTTTGTTCTTACTTCTTATCTCCTTCTTTGAATTCTGCATCTCGAACATTTCCATCATTACCTTTGCCGTCCTGATTCTTATCAGGATTAGGCTCGGACTGTTGTTTCGCCTGTTCCGCCTGTGCTTTCGACAGAATTTCCCCTATCTTTGAGAGTTCAGAGGAGAGAGCTTCGCTTGTAGATTTTATCGCCGCGATATCGCTACCATTTTTAGCAGTCTTCACCGCCGCGATCTTATCTTCAATCGACTTCTTAAGATCAGCTGGCACTTTATCGCCCGCATCCTTGAGAGACTTTTCGGCCGTGTAGGTCAATTGTTCCGCGGCATTTTTTACCTCGACCTCTTCTCGTTTCTTTTGATCATCGTCGTTGTGCATCTCGGCGTCTTTTTTCATTTTTTCCACTTCCTCTTTTGATAGGCCTGAAGAAGCTTGAATTTTGATTGATTGCGATTTGCCAGTGGTTTTATCTTTGGCTGTCACATTGAGGATGCCGTTCGCATCAATATCGAAGGTGACCTCAACCTGCGGCATGCCGCGAGACGCTGGCGGAATACCGTCCAAGATAAAGCGTCCGAGTGATTTGTTATCTCCCGCCATAGATCGCTCACCTTGCACCACGTGAATTTCTACGGAAGTTTGATTGTCAGCCGCGGTCGAAAACACTTGGGATTTTGCGGTCGGGATAGTGGTATTTTTCTCAATCAGTTTTGTGGCCACGCCGCCCATGGTTTCGATTCCAAAAGAAAGCGGAATGACGTCGAGGAGAAGCACGTCTTTAACATCGCCTCGGAGGATTCCGCCTTGAATAGCGGCGCCGATTGCCACCACTTCGTCAGGATTGACGCCGACATGAGGTTCTTTCTTGAAGAATTCCTTTACTGCTTTTTGCATAGCGGGCATTCTGGTCTGGCCACCGACTAAAATAACCTCATTGATTTCGCCGATTTTGAAAGGTGATGCGTTCATGGCGCGTTTGCTAATTTCCATCGCTCGATCAAGAAATTCCTGCGTCAGCTCTTCCAATTTGGCGCGGGTCATTTTGATAAGCAAATGGCGCGGGCCGGAGGCGTCGGAAGTAATGAACGGGATGTTGACTTCAGTTTGGACGGCAGTCGAAAGTTCGATTTTGGCTTTCTCCGCCCCCTCATCAAGACGCTGAAGGGCCAAGGCATCTTTCCGAACATCAATGCCCGATTCTTTCTTGAATTCCTCGGCAAGCCAGCTAATAATTTTCTGATCAATGTCTTTACCGCCTAGGTGCGCGTCGCCGTCGGTTGATTTCACTTCGACGACATCGTCACCAACTTCCAAAACGGAAATATCGAAGGTTCCGCCACCGAAGTCGAACACTACGATTTTTTCGTTCTTCTTTTTGTTAAAGCCATAGGCGAGCGCTGCAGCCGTCGGTTCATTGATAATGCGCTTCACATCGAGGCCGGCGATTTTCCCGGCATCTTTCGTCGCTTGTCTTTGTGAGTCGTTGAAGTAGGCGGGCACAGTGATGACCGCTTCGGTGATTTTCTCGCCAAGCTTGGCTTCGGCGTCATTTTTAAGCTTGGTTAAAATCATGGCCGAGATTTCTTCCGGGCGATACCATTTGCCATCCATATTGACTTCGATACCGCCGTTTGCCGACTTGCGAATTTCGAACGGTACGGAAACTCTGTCTTTCTGGACTGCTGGTTCATCGAAATTGTGGCCAATGAAGCGCTTGATCTGAAAGATGGTATTTTTCGGATTCGTCACGGCTTGGCGCTTCGCCAAGAGACCGACAAGTCTCTCACCGGTTTTCGATTGCGCCACGATTGAAGGTGTCGTCCGCGCGCCCTCGACATTTTCTAATATTTTCGGCTCGCCGCCTTCCATGACGGCAACAGCCGAGTTTGTCGTTCCAAGATCGATTCCAATTATTTTTGACATAGGTTTTTTATTTTGATTATTTATCTTTCTAAATTTTTTGAGCGATGGAAGAAATTTTGAGGAATTACTCTTCCGTGTCTTGCGTAAGTTTTACAAGATGGACACTGCGCGCTCCCATCATTTGGATCAACGTGGAGCCGAATCAATTTTGAGTTAGAATCCCAGCAGCACGTACAAAATGGACCTCGTTTTTGACCTCCTTCAGTGTGATAGTAAGCATTTTGTTCGAAGCTGAGATTTTTTTTCGTAATCGACTCATCCTTTAATTTTTTAATCTCTTGTTCGAGATTGTAGTATTTATTCTGTAGCTCCAAAAGTTTTTCTTGAGCCTCTAGTATTTGTCTGTACTGCTCAATTTTACCCGCTTCTTTTTAAACACCTGCCGAATCTTTTAATAGATCGTATATGGACATAAATTTTTATGATTAAATAGTAAAAAGAAACCTATGAAAAAGGTCATTTGTGGATTATAAAGCTGTAAGCTAGAAGCTAACAGCTAAAAGCTATTAGACGGAGCCCGAGTTGGTTGGCTCGTAAAGAATAAGAAATTATTGAAAAAAGGAGAAGGGGTTTTGAGAGTTGGCGTGACTTCTGATTCCTTGACTACACTCTTCACTTCTCCGCCGAGAGCTTTGATCTCTTTCTTGCGACTAGAATCTACTTCTAGAGGTTCTGCGGAGATCATTCGTGCCTGCACTTCCCCTTGGACAAGGGTCACGATAAAAACCACACGGAACTTCTCCCCCGTCTTTGAGGCCAGAATTTTGGTGACAAATTGTGATCGCAGGCTCGGGGTTAACATAACGCTATTATATCAAAACTACAGAGATGTCAAGTTTTTATGGATTCTTTTTTGAAGAAGCCCCGAGGTTGAACCTTTCTCCCGATCCAAGGTTCAACCTCGGAGCTTCTTCAATTAAAGTTTTAGCAGCTTCTGAAGCTATTCTTTATATTCCCCCACCTTCACCTTCGGGGCAACGAGCTGGCGACCGTTTAAGGAATAGCCTTTTTGAATAACTTCAATGACAACATGATTTTGTTTTTCGTCAGTCACAGGAACATATTCCACCGCCTCATCACGGGTCGGGTCAAATTTTTGACTAAACGGATTTATTTCCTTTAGACCTGAAGATTCGAGAACTGATTTTAGTTGATTATAAATATATTCCACCCCAACTCGCCAATTTTTATCCACTTTCTCCCAAGATTCCTTGTTTGCAAAGGCAATTTCAAAACTCTGAAGCACAAGGAGGAGTTCAGTAATGAGATTCTCATTCGCGAATTTGATAAATTGGTCTTTTTCCTCTTTGTCCCGCTTGCGGGCATTCAAAAAGTCAGCTTTGTCTTTTTGCCAGCCATTTAGGTAGGCTTGTTTTTCCTCGGTGACTTTTTTAAGCTTCTCTCGAAGTTTTTTGACAGTTTCAAGTGCCGATTCTTCGGCTACGACAGAATCATCTAAGTCTTCAGAGACAATATCCGCGTCATTTTTTTCGTTCTCATCATTCATGGATTTATTGTAGCAAAAATGTATAAACAAAAACCAATAAGCAAGAAACAATAATCAAATAAATTCCAAATATCAATATCCAATGACCAAACAAGTTTAGTTTGATAGCGGTATTTGGTGTTTGTTTCTTGCCCGCCCGACTGAACGATATAGCAGTCGTTCGGGCGGGGTGTTTGGTTATTACGCTCTTAACGTTTGCTCCACTGTGGCGCTTTGCGAGCTTTTTTTAGGCCGAATTTCCGACGCTCTTTAGCGCGAGGATCACGCTTGAGAAATCCAAGTTTTTTGATTCGAAGGCGCACATCACCGTCATGCATGACAAGGGCTCTGGAAATACCATGACGCACTGCTTCTGCTTGGGACACTTGGCCACCACCTTTGACCCGAGCCGTCACGGAAAATTTTACTGGAACTTTGGCGTGAAGCGCGGCGTCGAGGATCATTTGCTGTAATTCTTTAACTGGGAAATAATTAGCGAGCTCGCGACCGTTAATTTCATACGAAGCCTTGCCCGGAGTGATGCGGACTCGGGCAATGGCCGTTTTCCTTCGGCCAACAGCTTCGATGTAGCGTTCTTTTGACGCCTCTTTCGATGCTACCGCAGACTTTTTTAGTGTTTCTTCTTTCGGCATGGGTTTTATTCAGTGATGGTTATATTTTTAAGAATTTCCGCGCGCAGTTTGTTTGGCGGAAGCATACCACGGATAGCGTGGCGGACAAGTTCCGCGTAACCCTTTTTGGCGATAACTTGGTTCAAACTTAAAGTTTTCAATCCTCCCGGGTAACCCGAGTAAGAGACACGGACTTCATCACGACGTTTTTTCTCCGGCATGACTAATTTCGAAACGTTGATGATCGAAACTTTTACGCTGGTCACTTTATTGCGCGCAAAATGAGGAGTGTCTTTCCCCATAAGAAACGTGGCCGCGCGGCTCGCCACGCGTCCCAATCGTAACCCTTTTGCGTCTACGGTGTGTGTTGTCATATAAATTATTTCAGAATCTGTTATACAAATTCAATTCGAGCCATTGGGGTACCATCGGCTTTCCGTCGGCCGAGTTTGGTAATACGCGTGTAGCCACCACTCCGATCTTTATATTTTGGGGAAGTGGTCTCAAAAAGTTTTTTCGCTCCAAGAGCACCTCCTAATCGGGACACGATGATGCGGTAGGATGCTAAGTTGGCATTCTTACCCATGGTTACGAGTTTCTCAATAAAAGGCCGTAGCTCTTTGGCCTTGGCCTCAGTTGTCTCGATTGCGTCGTGGACAATAAGCGCGCGCGCCAAAGAACGGACGAGCGCCACTCTCACTTTTTTCACTCTTCCAAAAATTCTTCCTGATTTATGATGACGCATGAACTTCTTTTACTTTTTTAGGAAAACTCATACTACAAATATTTGCCTTCTTTGTCTATTTTCGGTTGTCTTTTTAAAACTATTTAAGGGAAATACCAAGTCCTGCCAAAACTTTCTTGATTTCCTGAACACCCTTGGTCCCAAGACCGTCAATATCCAGAATGTCCTCTTCTTTCTTGCGCACCAAACCTCCGACGGTTCGAATGTTGGCATTTGCAAGGGCGTTCGATGTTCGGCCGGAAAGACCAATTGATTCAATCCGGGTTTTCAAAAATTCAGGATCGAGTTCTTTTTTAGGAACTCGAGCGCCTTCTTCACCCGCGCCGCTCTTTAGATCAATTTTTTCTTTCGGCAAGAGCACTTCCTCTTCTTTGAAACCGACAACAGCTTTGAGCTGGTGAATCATGGTCTCAATAGATTTTTCAAGCGCTTGCCGCGGGGTCAAAGTGCCGTCAGTTTCGATAAAAATCTTGAGACGGTTAAAATCGGTGCGATTACCAACGCGCATGTTCTCTACTTCGTAATTAACGCGGCGAATCGGAGTAAAAATGGCATCGAGCGTGATGGTGCCAATATCCACTTTGTCTTTTTGAAGTACTTCCTTTGGCACATATCCGAGCCCCTTCTCGACAGTCATGTCAATTTGAAGGGTGGTATTTTTGTCGGTCAAACTGGCGATGTGGAGTTCGGGATTTAGGATTCGAGCTTGGCCGGGAAGCTTTATGTCGCCGGCTTTGACGTCTTTCGGGCCGGTTACTTTAAGCTCAAAGGTTTGCGGCTCTTCGGTTATAAGTTCGATGCGGACCTTTTTCAAATTAAGCAGAATTGTTACTACGTCTTCCTTGACTCCCGGGACAGTCGAAAATTCATGGCTGACACCTGCAATTTTTACCGAAGTGATAGCCGCGCCTGGAAGCGAGGAGAGGATGATTCGGCGAAGTGAGTTGCCGAGCGTGTGCCCATAACCCGGGTAGAGGCCGTCAATTTCGTAGACTCCTGAAAAATCCTCCTCGAGGAGCACTTTTGGTTTTGAAGGCAAAACAATGTTTACGTCAGGCATGGGGTTGATTAATTAACTCTAGTAATAAAAACGTGTAAATAATATGTATTGAAACTATACATTACATTCAAATATTAGACAAGCCCTCTACCTCTTATAAAAATCGAGTACCGCCGGGAAATCAAGAAAGGCTTGCGTAAAATCTAGCTTTGGCAGACCAATAACCTTGCCCTGCTTTTTTGCGCCATCAAATGAAAGCCAGACTGGAGGCGTGTGTTCTTTGAGTTTTTCTTCGATGTTGGCAAAAAGCACGCTTCGGGCGCTGCCATTTCGGATAGAAATTTCGTCACCTTTTTTAAGAGAAAACGAAGGAATGGTGACTTTAACACCGTTCACTAAAATATGGCCGTGGGAGACCATTTGCCGTGCGGCACGACGTGAGGCAACAAGACCAATGCGGTAAACCGCATTGTCGAGGCGAATCTCGAGTAATTTATAGAGTTCTTCGTCCTGTCCGATGCCTTTTGCTGTGATAATCTTTTTTACGTAATTAGCAAATTGTTTTTCAGAAATACCGTAGAAAAAGCGAACTTTCTGCTTTTCGCGCATCTGTATGCCGTAGTCAGTCAGTCCTCGTGGTCGGCCGCCGTCAGATCGGCGAGTTTTGTTTGCTTCTTTGGCCGCAAACTTTGGGTTTTGCGTTTTGTCAAAAATTTGCGCTCCGAGGCGTCTGGCAATTTTATATTTTGGACCTATTTTCATATATATTTTTTTAGATTTTTAGACGCGGCGGGGTTTTGGCGGTCGTGGGCCATTATGCGGCACCGGCGTGACGTCCTTTATAGCGGTAATGCCAATTCCCTTTCCGGAAAAAGCTCGGATGGATGATTCGCGTCCTGCGCCAACTCCACGCACAATCACCTCGACTTCTTTAATGCCCATGGTCTTTGCTTTTTCGCCAAGCGCTTCACCAACTTTAGCCGCGGCGAAAGGCGTGCCTTTTTTGGCGCCGGCAAAACCGAGCGCGCCGCTTGAAGAAAAAACGAGCGCGTTTCCTTTGCCATCAGCGAGAAGGACCTTGGTGTTGTTGTACGTTGATTCAACATACAAACGGCCAAATTCCACTTTCTTCTTGGGCGCGCGAGGAGCGGCGGCAGTTTTTACTGCCGCATCATCTTTCCCTTCTTCTTTTACAATTCGTTTTTTACCCATAAATATAGTTGAAAGTTGTCAGTTGAATGATTAAATTTTGGAGAATGTAGTTTTTCTTTACGTCTTTCTTTATTCTTTCAATGTTAATCTTAAATCTTACTTCTTCTCTACCTTACGTCGCCCGGTACCCATAGTCTTTCTAGTATTGCCGCGTCTCGTTCGTGAATTCGTCTTGGTGCGCTGGCCGCGGGATGGTAAAGCGCGTGTGTGGCGGGTTCCTCGATACGCTTTGATGTCTTTGAGTCTTTTAATATTAGAGGCGACTTCACGTTTCAAGTCTCCTTCAATAGTAAGATTCTCAACGATGCGACGAATTTCATTCTCATCATTTGCGTTAATATCTTTCGGTCTTTTTTCAAAAGAAACCTTGGCTTCAATAAGAACTTTTTGCGCCAAGGATCGGCCAATGCCGAAAATGGAGGTCAATCCGATCTCGATTCTTTTATTTTCTGGGATTGTAATGCCGGCGATTCTCATGATGTTATAGTTTTAGCCCTGTCGTTGCTTATGACGAGGGTTGCCCTTGCACACAACGTACACATATCCTTTTCGGCGAAGGACTTGGCACTTCGGACATATTTTTTTAACGGATGCTTTGACTCTCATTTTTTATGATACAGAAAACAAAAAAAGACCGTCGAAGTGGCTTTTTTCTACAAAAACCTTGGAATTACAGACGCTGAACGATTCTCCCTTTGCCACCGTATAAATCAAGCTCAACTTTGACGCGGTCTCCCACCAAGACGCGGATTCTATTCATTCTCATCCGCCCTGCGAGGTAGGCCATTTGCTCTTGGTCATTTTCGAGCTTCACCCGAAATAACGTGTTGGGCAAAGCTTCGGTGACAATGCCAACCGAAGTTGTTTCTTTAGCTTTTTGATTCTCCATTTATGCTTTTAAGAGAGCCTCGCTATGATAACAAGAAAGGGGCTTATAAGTCAACCTCAATATCCGAAATTTTGCAAGGCAAGGGGTTTTTAGGGTTATGGTTTTTCGGCCGTTGTTTCTTCTATCTCTATTTTATTTACATCCGTCGGAAAACTTTTTTTCCAAAATGGCCTTATCACAGCTTCGGTTTTTTCAATACTTGGATACTTTGCAATGACAGAAACGATATCTTTCTTGGTCTGGCCGGCAAGATCTCCCGCCAGCTTCGCTTTGTCAAAAGACCAGACGAAATTAGCAAGTCCTTTTATACTAAAGTCAATGGCACTTGAGTTCACAATGAAGGCTTCTTTGGATGTTTTGAGGTTGAAGATGATGGTTTGAATATTTGTGATGGAAACAGGGTTACCATCAAAAGTCGAAATCGTTTTTGAAGCCAAGTACTTAGCCAGTTTATTTTTATCGAAAAAGATCACTGTCGAGCTGGCCATTTCTGTTATTCGTACCACTGAATCTGAAACTGTTTCCTTCGGCAACTCTTTAAAATCGTTAATGATAGCGCTATCAAAAATAACAACTGAATCAGGTAAGTTTGCCTTCGCTTCTTTTAAGATGTCAGCGGCAAGCGCGGCTTGGAGTTTTTGACGTGTCGCCGAGAGCACTTCCGGAGAAACTTTTTTAACCATACCAACGAAACCGCCCGTCATTGGTGTTCGTGAACGTCCATAAAAACCTTCGTAGCGCGCTTTGTCGCCTTTGAATCCGGGAATAGTGAAGTCCGTAAGGCCAGTATTGTATTCCGGTCCGGGGCTGTCGGCATAGATAGTCGCCTCAACACTCCCCGGGATCATTTTGCCGTTCTCGACGTGTGTTCCCGGGATGGTTAACGATTGATCAATGCGGTAAATTTGGCCGGTCGGAGTTTCGAAACGAGTATTTTTGATTAATCGTTGTGTGGCCGAACTAAAATTGTTAAAAATAACAATTTTTCCTGAAGCTTTAACCTCAAGGCGCTCTTCTCCGGTGGCCGGCACGGTTTCGCTTAATTTTTTGGTTTGTGACACAGAATCAAATGAAAGCTCCGGCGCGACTGCTCCGCGCTTGGCTTTTACCGTCTGGTCAAGCGATACTACAGCCTGCCTCGGAAACACCTTCACTGTCGCTCCGGTAAAGAAGACAGAGAAAGAAAAAATAAGCGCGCTAATTGCCACAAAAGCGACTAGCCACACCCCCATCTTACTCATAAAATTTACTTTTTGTGTTGGTCGCGGACGGCGCGGCTCCGGTGTTTTTGGTTCCAGTGACTCTTTTTTCTTCGGAGAAAATCGCTCGGGTAAAGGAATATGCCGTATTGATTTTTTGCCCGGTGGAATAACGTCTTGAATGATATTTTTTGGCACGGATTTTTAAATTAGCCTTACTGAATCAGTTGCTATGTGGTCGAATTGTACCACAAACTTCCTCCTTGGAGTACATGTGGATAGTGAAGAAATCAGGACTTAATTTTAGAAATCTTTCTGCTTGCCCATTGCTTTGAGTTTGTTTAAAAAGAGCGCCTCAATGGCAAAAAAAGAGTCGAGTCTGGCTTTTTTCTCGAATCGACAAAAAGCGGCAAGGCGATTTTGATTGAGTGGTACGATTTCAAGTTGCTCACCACCGAGTCCCGAAATATCAAGCTTTTCTTCGGCTAAAATTTTCCGAAAAAGCGGTATAACATCCTCTTCGGCTGTCAAAAAAAACGTTTTGGGCAAAAAGGCTTCTTCGGTTAAGGTGGAAAGCGCTCCTAAGAAACTTTCCCGCCATTTTTCGGTCGCCTCGATTAAGTATGTTTCCATGTTCGTGCTGGCAGATTTTTCACTTCGGCCTTCAAGATGCACTTTGATGAATGAGGCGGCAATTTGCGGCGAAACGTCGAGCACCTTGGCGACATGCCGGAGAAAGAATAGCCTGCCAACCGGGTAAGTCGAGGTTGCTATCGGCACTCCCCTTTTTATGAGCGTGATCTCGGTTACTTC
The DNA here is from genome assembly GCA_001822675.1 of Candidatus Taylorbacteria bacterium RIFCSPLOWO2_01_FULL_45_34b. Taxonomy (GTDB): domain Bacteria; phylum Patescibacteriota; class Minisyncoccia; order Phycocordibacterales; family DSPV01; genus 01-FULL-45-34b. The sequence goes on along the minus strand of MHRY01000043.1, from coordinate 2,426 downwards.
ACCGGTAACATCAACAAGCAGAAAACTTTCCTTATGCGAAAAAATGTCTCGGATGGTTGAAAAATATGGAAGTAAAAATGAATGGAAGGTAATTTTTCGGGAATGAAAAAAAGGCTCCAAGGTGTTGCGGACGGCATCCATCACCTCTTTTTGTAGCACGCTCATGAAAAGAGAGAAGGAAAGTTCAGTGGTTTTTTTCAAGAAGAAATCTTCAACTTCGTATCCGCCGAGCCTCGCGTGAATAATTTTCTCCTCTATAATCGCAACGGATGGATTTTCTGCCTCCGTATCGAAAGAATGTATAAATTCACTTTCGCGTTCTTTGACAACAGTCTGTATAAGAGACTCGGAAATCACGAACGGTTCTAGTTTTTGAAGCGTGACAGATACGGTTTTCGTACTGTACCACGGCGCGCCAAAAAAACAGATTATTTCCGAAATCACAGGTTCTTCTTGGAGGACTTCACGAAGATACGGTAGACCGTCTTTCAAAATTTTTTCCGCGACATTTTGAAGCGCCTTGCTTTTGAGTTCGATAAGCTGTTTCCCTGAAATCTCTTTGCTGTGCCGGAAAGCTTCCCGGGTCGTGTACATGACGTTCGGTTTTTCTCCGACTTTGAAATGGACGAGTGCCACGCCAGCGTTGCCACTGCCAATATCAAAAATAAGCGATACCCCTTCTTTTTTCTTGGAGAACAAAAAAGACATGCCTCTATTATACAACACCACCCAAGATTTTCTAGACGCTTCTACTCCAAAATTGCTTTTATTCGACGAACACCTTGAGAGACAGCCTCCTCTTTTACAATTTTGAAGTGGCCAAGTTTGCTCGTGTTAGATACATGCGGGCCGCCGCAAAGCTCTTTTGAATAGGCCCCCTCGAGTGTTTCCCCTATGTAGTAGACGTTGACCTCATCTCCGTATTTTTCATTGAACGCGTGTCGCGCACCGGTGGCAAAGGCTTTTTCTTTCGGCAGGACGACTTTATTAACCGGAAGTCCGGCCACAATTTTTTCATTCACTATTTCTTCCACGCGCCGCTTTTCTTCATCGGTCATTTTTTGACTGTGGGTAAAATCAAAGCGTAGCCGCTCCGGCGTAATGTTTGATCCTTTTTGCGATACTGAATCGCCCAAGACATCATGAAGTGCTTGATGTAAAAGATGCGTCGCGGTGTGATATTTCACCGACATCTCGCTTGTGTCTGCCAATCCACCTTTGAATTTTTTGTCCGAACCAGCACGGGATACTTCCTGGTGTTTTTCCATGTAGCTCGTAAAATCTTTGAAATCAGCCTCGATATTTTTCTCCTGAGCCACTTCAAGTGTCAATTCCAACGGAAAACCATAGGTCGTGAACAAAACAAACGCGTCCTCGCCGGAAATTGTCTCACCGCCTTTTTTGGAAGCAATCTGACTGAACATTTTCATGCCCGTTTCAAGCGTTTCGCTAAAACGTACCGCTTCCTCCTCAATTGTTTTAGAAATATCAACTTTTTTATCCTCAATATCGGTATAAAAATCACCATAGCTTTCCGCAAGACAGTCGACGCTCGCGCGAATCCAATCAAAATTTTTAAGACCAAGCTGATTCGCTTTAAAACAGGCGCGCCGAATGTGCCGCCGAAGGGCATAGCCACGTTCTTTGTTGCTCGGCATCACCCCATCTGCAATAAGAAATGTCGCCGCTTTGGTGTGATCTGCAATAATTCGGAATTTCTTTTGAGTTTCAGTGTCGTCGCTTGAATATGTTTTGCCCGACGCTTTTTCGAGTGAAAAAATAATGTCCGCGAAAACATCGAGCTTGTATACATCGGGTTCATTGTGGAGAGCCGCCGCAATCCGCTCAAGTCCTCCACCAAAATCAACATTTCGAGCTGGTAACTTTTCAAAACCTCCCTCGCTCTTTCGATATTCCATGAAGACATTGTTTCCGATTTCAAGAAAACGGCCACAGTCGCAGTTTGGGTGGCATTCGTCGCCAAATTTTTTATCGTGAGTGGTGCCAAAATCAAAAAATATTTCAGAGTCCGGCCCACCTGGTTCTCCGACGGGCATTTTATCCGGCGTGCCAGCACGCGACCACCAGTTTTTCTTGGCACCGTAATAGAAAATACGACCGCCCTGCATGCCTACTTTGGCGATATTTTCCTCCGTGCCCATGAGAACATCTTTCGCCTCAATTCCAGCAGTCTTAAATAACTCTTTCCAAATCTCAACTGATTCAGTATCCCGCGGCAGATTATTTTTTTCATCACCAGCAAAAACCGTCACATAGATTTTTTCTGCAGGAATACCAATGTCTTTGGTCAAAAATTCAAACATCCACGGGAGCTGCTCTTTTTTGAAATAATCGCCGAATGACCAATTCCCAAGCATCTCAAAAAACGTAGTGTGCCGATTGTCCCCTACTTCATCAATATCTTC
>MHRY01000042.1:4497-8076 GCA_001822675.1 Candidatus Taylorbacteria bacterium RIFCSPLOWO2_01_FULL_45_34b | reverse complement strand
ATACAAGTGTTCGGATTCAGATGGGAAATTCGGGCTGTGGCGAAGAGTCCAGCAATAAACAAAAACCGCGACCTCATAATGAGGGAGCACAAATACGAAAGGAGATCCCTATGGGAGATCTGATTAGAACACCACTGTCGGAACTAAACGCAACTATCGAGTTGTTTGACCGTTATGGAGTCACCGCGGAACATCTTGCACATCTGCGCAAAAAACCGCCAGAATATCAAACACTTGTCGCTCGTGTTCTCAAGTTCGACCCATTCATGTCGAGAGTTGTGTCATTAGGGCAGTTTCTCATCGACGGGGGGTTTTCTGAAGGGGATTTAGAGTATGTTTCCCAAAACCAATCAGTTCTCGGCAAGCTCCTTGAGCTTGTGAGAGGGGCTATCGATTGCGACACCCCCGTCTTCATCCCCGACGGTTGGGAAGTTTTGCCGGAGGCGGAACAGTTACCAAACCGTGTGAAAGGAAAATTCGCATGGAATCCCAAAGAGGTAACACTTCATCTTGCGAACGGCCAGAAAAATGGCAAGTGGATCGAAGGCAACAAACTCCGCAAGGAGCTTGTAAAGCAACCAGTCTACACGGCTCACCTTCTGGATTATCTACTGGTTACAGAAAACCAGCACCTCATTCCCGAGGAATGGAAAGGCAAATGGATCTTTTTCTGGGGAACCATTTACCGCGGCCGCTACGGCAATCTCTACGTTCGTTGTCTCTACTGGTGCGGCGGTCGGTGGTTCTGGAGCTACTACTGGCTCGACGACGTCTGGTTTGGCGCTTACCCGGCGGCTGTGCGCGCAAGTGCTTAGCCCTTGTCTCTTAGCTCTTGGCACTTGAATCTTAGACCTTTGTCCTCGCAACACCTTACACTGCAAAACAATGTGGGGTGTTTTTTTATCTTTGTTTTCCGTTTCGCTTTTTGTTATACTAGTTGTACAGTTAAACACACAAAATATGTTTCAAAAAATTGAGAAAACAGTTGGGGTTAGCGACTTTCGGACGGACTTGCCTGCATATTTGAAGCGTGCCAAAGAAAAACCGCTTGTGATTACCACAGCGCGTGGTGGCGAGCCCTACGTGCTTTTGTCGGCGGATGCGTATAACAAACTTGTTGAAGAAAGAGAAGACGATATTGATGCTTCGGAACTAACTCGTCTAGTGAAAGAAAACAAACATAAGAGTAAGATTGCGTGGAGATAATTCGGCAAAAACATGTATCGAATTTTCCTGACTGCGAAAGCAGAAAAGGAGTATAAAAAGTTGCCCTCTAGAGTGGCGCAAGACGTGTCGCGGCTTTTTGGTGGAGAGTTTTCGGACAATCCACTTTCTAAAACACTCGACATAAATAAGTTGCGAGTGCCTTTTTTGGGCTATCGTTTGAGGATCGGTAGTTATCGAATTCTTTTTGTCATAGAAGGAAAAACGATAACCGTGTATTCAATCAAGCACAGAAAAGATGCCTACAAGTGAATTTTTAATCATTAAAATTTTGTAGACTATATACCAATAAATATCAATTACAAATAAGCTGACGGTCGTCAGTTAATTTGTAATTTTATTTACCGAGCATTTTGAGCGCCGCTTTGATGCGGTCGCTGGTTTTGGAAATTTCGGGAGCAATTTTTTTGAGAGCATCTCGGGCTTCTTTTTGTGACTGTTTTTATTCATACAGTTTGTTGTGTGTGCCAATAGCGACGAAAATTGCGGTTGCTCCTTCAAGTTTAAAAATTGCCCGTACATCAGCGGTAATATTAATACTTCGATGGTTTACCCAGGCTCCATGGAGGGGATGATTTTTAAGTAATGGGTGAAACTGATTTTGAAGAAAAATGACTAATCGCTCATCGAAACGAGTCTGTACGTTTTTGGGCAGTTTTCCGTAGTCTCTTTTAAAGCTCGAGTGGTAATAAGGTACCATTGGAGATTTTAGGAACGGAGACTTTTTATCATTTCTTCGGCGGAATGAAAAGGTCCGACAAGGTTTTTCCCGGCTTTTATATCTTTATCAGTCTGTCTCAAAAGAGCCGAGGTCTTTTTGTTTGGTATGAGACGGTCTGAAAAGGTAACCTGCCTCTCCTCGACGAAGGTTTTGAGGTAGTTGTTAATAACTGCGCTTAGAGGCAAACCAATACGTTCAGCCGTTTCTTTGGCACGTTTTTTAAGTGACACCTCTGTTTTGATATTGAGCATTGTTTTCATAGTATCCAAAGTATATACAACAGATATTTTTTGTCAAATTTATTTCCCCAAGATCTTAAGTGCCGCTTTGATGCGGTCACTGGTTTTGGAAATCTCGGGAGCGATTTTTTTGAGGGCGTCGCGAGCTTCTTTCCCCGAATAGCCGAGCGCTTCAAGAGCGCCGATGGAGTCCGCGTCATCTTGAAGTTCTCCTTTCATTTCCTCCTTGCTTAAGTGGAGTCGGTCCTTTAATTCAAGCACGATTTTCTCCGCTTTTTTTGTGCCGATGCCGGAAATTTTTGATAAGTAGGACGGATCACCTTTCGAGATGGCTTTGCGAAGGGTTGAAACAGCTACCAAGTTTAAAATGGCGAGTGCCGATTTTGGGCCGACGCCGGAGACGGTTAAAAGTAGAATAAAAAAGTCGTGGTTTTCTCTATCCAAAAAACCATAGAGATCAAGGGCGTCGTCTTTGACCACGAGGTGTGTCCAGAGCGACACTTCGCTACCGTTTTTCAACTTACCGAGTGTTTCACCAGTCACGAACACTTTATAGCCAACACCCGCGACATCGAGAATGGTATAACTATCGAAGGTCTGAATAATTGCACCTTTGAGGTGGGAAATCATTGTTCAATCATATAACATATAACAGATAACATAATAGGATTGACATTGTGTACCCAACATGGTATCTTGTTCAGTGGAATAGCGGACTTGCGATTACTCGTATCTTGAGCTGTTCTTAAACAACAAATGAAAGGAAACTGGTACTATGAGCACTAACGCTCCAACTACTGGTAGCTCTCTTTGCGCCGAAACAAAAAGGGCGCTTGGATTGCTCAAAGACACAATTAGTCAAATGGAATCGGAAGCAATGACGCTTGACGAACTCTCGCGTTGCAACTCTCACCAAAATCCATTTGAAAACGCCTCGAAAACGTACTCAAAGCAGATCGAGGAGCAAGTCCAACATCTCCGTGACCGTTGGGGTTTCAAGTGTACTGATGCCGAAATCAGCGCACTCTACGTTCCCCACCCTCGCGGCCAATGCAAAACACTCCTCGTTATGCCGCCGGGGAAAGTAGTTGCCGGTATGGAAAATCTTTGCGCCAAGTGGCGCGAAGAAAAAAAGTTCAAGGTGTGGACTTTCGCGGACGGAGAGCTTAACCTGAAAGTTCGAAACGACCGTAGGCATCTCGGGATGTACGCGCTTTTGCATGGGGGCGGCCGTGATGCGGATGAGGAGTTGCGCAATCGCTCGTTCGAGCAGAATCAAAACGATGGTGTGGAAACCCTCCGCGGGGTTGAGGTTCTCTACTTTGAAGACTTAAACTTCCTAAAAACTGGAGAGCACCTTGATCCACATACGGCAACCATCACGGGCTCGCTTGA
>MHRY01000042.1:0-4421 GCA_001822675.1 Candidatus Taylorbacteria bacterium RIFCSPLOWO2_01_FULL_45_34b | reverse complement strand
ACTTCTCCCCACTTGCATCAGTTGCAGGTGGGGCTTTTTTCTTGCTAAGATTTGTATGGCTGTGAAGTCGGTTCCCGTTTTTAACAAAGATGGGAGATGGCGATTTGCCACAAGAAAGAAACTGCCTGTCTCATTTTACACACCTCCCGCTCTACCGCGGGCTTAACACAGGCAAACCCTTCTTTGCGGATTGGTTTGCCGGTGACTTGGACGAAATGAGGCGGTACGAGCTCGCTTGATTCTGACGGCTATGCGGTCTATGTGAACTGGAACGGCAAGGTCAACGTGAACCAGTATCATGTGCAGAATGCCAATCCGAACTACGGCGGCCGTGCAGAAGTTTTGCCTACGAAAAGGAGCCGTTCTGCTCCTTTTCCGGTTTTTGGGGGAGCGATTGTATCCAGCCTGTTGTCATTTTAGAAATTTCGACCAGTTGGCTTACATAATCGAGATACAGAGTGTCGGTTATTATGCTCAGTTCATACTCGGTGCGTAGCAGTTGTTTGGCGATTTCAGTTTTGACACGCAACTTTTCTAACATGGGTTTTTTGGCAACACCTCGCGTAAATGTTGATTCAATGGCGAGTATCATTAATGTGAGGCATATTGTTTCAAACAAAGAATGGATGCCAAGTTTATCCCGCTTCGGGATTTTTGTGCCGAGCCGGTATATATTTTTGTACAGATTTTGAATTTTATGAACAAGAGGAACCAGAAAATCGTTGGGGGGGGGTTATCGTCATAGGATTGCATTTTATAATGTTATTTCTCCTAAAAATTTACTCCAAGCTTGGAATGAGTTTAAGCGAGGCAAGAACAGAAAATCAGATGTGCAGAAATTCGCTTTTTGTATTGAAGATAATATATTTAACCTGCATAAAAAACTCCAAAACAAAACATGGGTTCCCGACCCGTACATTTCTTTCAGCGTCGCTGACCCAAAGCCCCGCATGATTCATAAGGCAAGTGTGCGAGACAGGGTTTTGCATCAAGCGGTCTATCGGCAATTATACCCTATTTTTGATGAAGGCTTCATTCATGATTCATACGCAAGCCGCCCTGGGAAAGGCACCCTCCGTGGGGTGCTTCGATTCGAGCAGTTTGCACGGCAAGTAAGTAATAATTATACGAGACAGATTTTTGTTCTCAAATGTGACATTCGCAAATTTTTTGATTGTATAGATCATAAAATTCTTTTAAGTTTGTTAAAGCAAAAAGTGTATGACGTTGACTTGCTTTGGCTTCTCACGAAACTCATTACGAGTTTTGAAAAAACAGAAGGCAAAGGATTACCTCTCGGAAACGTTACAAGTCAGCTTTTCTCCAATGTGTATTTGAACGATCTTGATCAGTATGTAAAACGAGGACTTAAAGTGCACCGCTACATACGTTATTGCGACGATTTTGTAATTGTTGGAGTACATTTTGGAAAACTTGACGATCTTATTCCACGTGTCGGTAAGTTTTTGAAAGAAAAGTTAGAGTTAGATCTCCACCCAGATAAGATTTCAATCCGCACATTGGAGCAATGCGTGGATTTTTTGGGATATGTGACACTTCCCCGCTACCGTGTGCTCCGAACGCGGACGAAACGTCGAATGTTCAAGCGATGCATTTTGTTGTTCCAGCGGCAGACTACTGAAGCAGAAAAAGAGTATGCAAAACGCGTGCTCTTGTCGTATAAAGGACTGCTGTCACATTCACGCGAATATTGTTCGTGGAAACGATTGGAGCGATTACATGAACAGTAAACTCAAAAGCTTGTCTTTTAGAGGGTTGTATGTTAGATTTGTGCTTACTCGCTTTTGAGTTTAAATTTTGACTTTTAATTTTTGAATTTTGTATTTTTTTATGGCTATTACTTCATCAGCAAAAAAGGCAATTCGCGTGTCCGCCCGCAAGCGGATTTTTAACCTGCGGACGCAAAAGAAAATCGACGCAGTGGTTAGGGATATAAAGAAATTGGCAACCTCAAAAAAATTGGTTGAAGCCAAAAAAATGATTCCGCTTCTCTACAAGGCGATTGATAAGGCGGTTAAGACAAAATTCTACAAAAAGAATACTGCCGCGCGGATGAAATCGCGGCTCGTGAAGTTTTTGAATAAACAAACAACTTAATCAAAGAAACCGCTTGAAGCGGTTTCTTTCATAAACTTTCCGTGTCCTCTCGGCCGGAATTGAACCGACATTTTTCCCTTCGCAGGGGAATGTCCTATCCATTGAACGACGAGAGGAATTGACCCATCTAACCGACATCTTTTTCGTTTCACCCACTTGTCCTCTCGGTTGGAATCGAACCAGCATTTCTCCCTTCGGAGGGGAGTGTCCTATCCATTGAACGACGAGAGGTTATACATTAAAAGACTGGCTTTCTTCCAGCAATTTATACCATATACTTCGCGCTTGTACTATTATATTTATATTAGAACCCGAGACGCTCCATGATTTTTTCCGCGATTGGTTCATTCTGTTCTTTTTCCTTGAGGAAATTGAGAAGGTGCGACCGGATTTCTTCTTGATTGATCGTCTCTCCAAGCGGAATGATGAGAAGGGGGCTCAACATTTTTTTTGATTGAATCAGTAATTTTTGTGGGCCGTTTTCGTGGTTGGTGAGCCAGAACGATTCTAAGGTCGAGTAAGGATAGAGAAGCCGATTTATTCGGAGGCCACGATCGTTTAGTTCGAATGAAACAAGAGAGGGTTTTCTCTTGGCGAAAAGCATGAGGGAAAAAGTGGCGACGAGAATGAGTATGCCAAAAAGATAATTTTTGAAAATGATACTTGTACCCGCGATTGAGACCGCAATGATACCAAGCGCGTAAAACCAATCCGGTGTTTTTTCCCGATAAGTGTATTCTTCCGCCTCCCATTTCAAGGGTGTGTTTTCCATATTTTTTAGAATTCTAAGAAAATGATGCAAAATCAGAAAGCGGAGCGTCTAAACTGAAACCGGAAAGATACCAGCCGGCGATAAAAATAACTGTACAGATAAAGGCTGAAATGAGACACCAGGTGCAGAGTTCTCTGATCACGAAAAGTTGAATGGCGGTCAGATACAAAGAAAATAGAAATGCGAGCGACGTGATAAGAAGAATAAGTGTCGAGAGAGCCGGAAAATAAATCTCCGGCTTCACAAGAAAAACAAGATAGGCGACACCAATTATAAGGTAGTATAGGATTCCTAGAAGTTCCACGGGAATGCCAAAAAATCGTGAATACTCGCTATGCACCACCTTATGGCAGTCAGAATTAAGCGGGCAGACCATCGGTTGCTCGTGGTGTTTCTTGTGGCGGATGTAATAGGCCAAAAGAAAACCCGCCACAGCGGCGAGAATAGTGACGACTTTTAAAAATACTTCCATGCACACTATTGTACCATGATGATTTTACGTAGCCAACTTAAAGGGGGGACTAGAGAGAAATGAGCGGATAGTGTAAAATGCCGAAAGTAAAAACGAGAGAACAGTAAAGGAATTGCTCTTTACAACTTCTCTTTAAATTAAAGATTAAGAAATAATTCAAATAATATGAAAAATGCCATAACTGCGCTTATCGTTATCATTGCAGTTGTCCTCGGAATCTGGTTTTTGGTTTCTCGGAGCAACCCCGTTTCCGCGCCCGCGCCGGAAGGAGAACCTCTATTTTCTCCAGTCGCGACCACTACCTCGGCAACATCAACGCCAAGTGAGGCAGCAGCTTCTACCACAGCTTCGATTCCGAATATAAAAGAAATAACCGTTACCGGCAAAAGTTTTGCCTTTTCACCGGCAATCATCACGGTCAAAAAAGGCGACACAGTGAAGGTTACTTTTAAAAACTCTGGTGGCACGCATGATTTTGTTATTGATGAGTTTGGCGTGCGGACCAAAAGGATTCAAGGTGGGGCGGAGGAAACGGTTGAATTTACTACCAACAAGACAGGGCAGTTCGAATATTACTGTTCCGTGGGAGAACACCGTGCGATGGGGATGAGAGGGACGCTTATTGTTGAATAAATCGGAAATCTATCTGTGTGTGACAAAAATCCCACCAGTTGTTATGGGTGGGATTTTTGTTTGATCGCAGTTTTAATTATGGAGTCATAAGAGATACCCCGTCTCGCATCTTTACAATATCAACATCGGCAGTTTTTATGTAATCAATTATTTGTTGCAACATTTCTGGCGTGGCGCCCAGATTCTCGAGTAGATTTGCGTCTATTTGATGGAACATGAGAATCAGCCATGATTTGTCTTGCGCCGCTTGGTTTGCCCAGGCTTGCACTTCAGAGAGTGTGGTCATTCGATTTACTTGTTGAACTTTTAGGGCGTATTTGTCAGTGGTCTTCACGTTGTATCCTCGGTCGACGCCTCTCGCGGCAACGTAGCCGGCATTTTGCGTCAGTGTTTGGATAGCCGCGTTATATCCGCCGAATGGATAGG
>MHRY01000041.1 GCA_001822675.1 Candidatus Taylorbacteria bacterium RIFCSPLOWO2_01_FULL_45_34b | reverse complement strand
CAAACCCTTGCGGGTTCCGGTTTTCAAGACCGGTGGAATAACCATTATCCGACTCCTCCTTATTTAAAAACATTCTTTAACCAACTCTTTTCTAAGTAATGCTCTTCATAATGACAATTTGGGCAAATAAGTTCTAAGTTATCAAGACTATTGTTATCTATGTCCCTGTCTTTATGATGAACTTGTAATATTTCGTATTTATTGTAGCCACACCGTTCACAATTTTTTCCTATCTTATTCAACAGCCTAATCTTTAAAGCTCGTTGCGATTTTACTTTATCTCTCGGCCTATTAATTTTGTATTTAATACCCACTCTGTTTATGTTCGCACAACTCCTACCGCATGTCTTTTTGTGCAAACTTGCTAAGATGGGTTTTCCACAAACAATGCAAGGACTTTCTTTTCTGCAGGAGATACCATAACAGATCGTACTACAAAAAGCTCGTCCTCCGTTTTCTTGAATTTGGGAAGGTCTTTTGTAGATTAGTTTATCGCAAGTAACACAACGGGTATTCGGGTTCCTTTTATAGTTCTCAGGCACTCATCCAGTATACCACAAGTTTTTAGTTTCAAACCAGAATCAAGTTCGCTACCATTCAAAGATCTTTTCTTCAATGTTGAATAATAGCAAAAGAAGTTTCAAATGCAACGGATTTCGTTCTTTGGTTTTGTGTTTTTGGCTTTTCACATTAGACTTAGGAAATGCGACTTATGGGTATTGATTATGGGACGAAAAGGATCGGGCTTGCGCTTTCTGACATGGAAGGAAAGATCGCTTTTCCGCACAAGGTGGTTTTAGCTGAAGAGGCCGCGATTTTAATCATCTCAAAAATTTGTAACGAAGAGGGTGTCGAGGAAGTTGTGATAGGAGAGTCGAGGGATTTTAAAGGCGAGCCGAATCCAGTGATGAAGAAAATTGAAATTTTTAAAACTGCTCTTGAAAAAGTAACAAGTCTTCCAGTACAACTTGAACCTGAATACATGACTTCAAGTCAGGCAGAGAGAATCGACAACGAGCGACGAGAAGAAAATAGGAAATCTGGGTTAAGAGTGCGCCGGCCAAAAGTAAAAAATAAAATGTTGGATGCCTCGGCCGCCGCGGTTATTCTGCAAAGTTATATTGACAAGAAACACCAATAACCAAGAAACAATAACCAAATAAATTTCAAACTTCAATATCCAAATAATCAAACGATGACTTTTTGGTATTGGGATTTGGTGATTGAGTATTGTTTGGTGTTTGTATCTTGCCCGCCCGACTGAAACGTTGCAGTCCCCGCCAGAATGACCTTGTCGGGCTGGGTTCGGGCGGGGAGCTTGGTTATTCATTTATATATATGTTTGATTTTTTAGATCCAGTTTTTTTGGTTAAAAGCGCCGGAATCGTTGGCGTCGTCGCTATTATCTTTGCCGAGTCGGGACTTTTTTTCGGATTCTTTTTTCCTGGAGACTCCCTGCTCTTTACTGCCGGTTTTTTGGCCTCGCAGGGTTTTCTCCATATTGGTCTTTTGGTCCCGCTTTGTTTTTTGGCGGCAATCGGTGGCGATTCGATTGGCTACGCGTTTGGCCGAAAAATTGGCCCAAAGATTTTTACGCGTGAAGATTCATTTTTCTTCCACAAGAAGCATGTGGAACGGACGCAACATTTTTACGAGCAACACGGACAGAAAACCATCCTACTTGCTCGTTTTATCCCCATTGTCCGCACTTTCGCGCCGATTCTCGCGGGAGTTGGCCGGATGCCGTATGAACGTTTCCTCATTTTTAATGTTCTTGGCGGCTTCATTTGGAGTGTCGGCTTTTTGGCGCTCGGCTACTTTGTGGGGAATATTGTCCCACACGCCGAACGCTATATTACTCTTATTATCTTTGTTATTGTCCTCACCTCTTTTATTCCGGTCATTCAAGTTTTTATGAAAAGGGGAAAATCAGGGACGCCCCCTTCCTCTTTGTAGTATACTTAAAGAATATAAATGGTTTTTTCAGTTCCCCCCATGAGTACTAAAAGTTTTTTTCGATTTTTTCCAACGCCAAAGTTTTTACAACTTCCCGCCGTCGGGTTTGATATTTCCGATCAGGCGGTACGCTTTTTAGAACTCGAGAGCCATAAAGATTCTTTCCGCGTCGGACGTTTTGGAGAGAAGGTTATTCCAAACGAGGCGCTTCTTGGAGATGATTTAACCAAAAATAAAACTTTTGGCGAATTGCTTTTTTCCATTCGCCGCGAACAGAATTTAGGTTTTATTAACGCTTCTTTGCCCGAGGAAAAGGCTTATCTTTTTAAAACAGAAATACCAAGGGTTCGCCGCGATGAAATTCGGTCAAGCCTCGAGTTTCGTCTTGAGGAGTTTGTGCCTGTGCCAAGCGCCGAGGCGGTTTTTGATTACGATATTATTAAAAAGGAAACTCATGATGACAAACATCTCGATGTCAGTGTTTCAGTGGTGCCGGTTAAAGTGGTGTCGAGCTATATCGAATTATTTCAAAACGCTGGTTTGACGCCGCTCTCGTTTGAAATCGAAGGTCAGGCAATCGCGCGCGCGGTCGTCAAAAAAGGCGACAAGCGCACTATTATGGTAGTTAATTTCAGCGACACCCGCACCGGTCTTTTTATTGTTTCTGAAGGTGTGGTTAATTTTAGTTCAACCATCGGTCTCGGTGGGCGATCACTTACCATTGCTATCAAGAAAAGTTACAACGTGTCATTTGCCGACGCTGAGAAGATAAAAAAGGAAAAAGGTTTTAAAGCAAAAAAAGAAGATAAAGATCTTTTTTTCGCCGCGGTAAATACACTGTCGGTGCTTCGCGACGAAATCAATCGTCTGCTTTCATATTGGCGCACCCACAAAGATAATCCGAAAGAGAACGAAGAAAAAGTCGATCTCATTGTTTTCTCTGGATTCGACAGCAGTTTGGAAGGATTTCTAGAATATTTTTCCTTAAACCTTCCGGTTCCGGTCGAACTTGCCAATGTCTGGGTGAACGTTTGTGCTTTTGGTGACTACATTCCACCGATTTCTTTTGCCGAGTCGCTTAAATACGGCGCCGCTGTCGGCTTGGCTATGACTCGCCCATCGTAATTATTTTTTAAAAAAATGTTCAGCCTTCTCCCATCTGAAGAAAAAAAGAAAATTCGTCGAGAATATTTTTTACGTCTCGGTATTGTTTTTCTTTGTTTCTCTTTTTTCAGTATTCTCCTCGCCAGCTTCTTGATTATTCCCTTGTATATGTTGACACACGGCATGAGAAAGGCTCTTACACAAGAGGCGGCTATTCTTGAAAATTCGCCGAACTTGAAAGAGGCAGAAGTTATCAAGAAAACTCTTCGTGAGAGCAAGGATAAAATCGCAGTGCTATCTTCGGAAAGCGAGCAGAGAGAAGTTGGAGGTCTTGTCGCCGCCTCGCTTCAAAAACGGAAAGGACTCGCAATTACGATTACCACGTTTAATTATTCGAGAGAGGGAAACGCGCTTGGAATTATTACACTCGAAGGGCAGTCGAGCAACAGAGATGACCTCCTTGCTTTCAAGAAGCGGTTTGAACAGGATCCGCTTTGGACAAGCGTGGAATTACCGGTCTCAAATTTTGCGAGGGATAAAGAAATTAGTTTTTCTCTAAAGCTGTCAGGATCTTTTTAAATTCATGGTACGTTTAACAAAAACATTTCGTCTGCTGGTCATCCTCCTTCTTTTAAACGGGGCGCTTCTTAGTGGCTACATTTTTTCCCTCTATAAATTGAAAGTTCTTTATCGCGAGGTAGCCGAAGCGCGAAGTGAGCTTCTCTTCAAGTCGGACAAAGATACGTCGCTGCAATACCTAAAAAATGTATTACATGAAACTGAAGGGGAGCGTGCTTTGCTCGACTCCTATTTTGTCGGCAAGGACGGTATTATTGATTTCATTAAGAAGGTCGAAGAGTTGGGAAGGGGGAATAATCTTGGGGTAGATACACAGTCGGTTGCTGTGGTGCCGGGAGTTGAACCATTTTTGTATCGCGAGACGCTTCAGATTGGGTTTGAGACGCTTGGTTCGTGGGAAGACACTATTCATTTTTTGAACTTGCTCGAGGCGTTACCGTATCGCGTGACCCTTCTACGTGTTTCTCTTGTCCATGAGGCAACCGAAAAAGGAAAATCGGAATGGCGTGCCACCTTGAAGCTTTCTGCTCTTAAACTTAAGTAGAACCCATCTCAAAATAAATCAATAAAAACATGAGAAAATCATTTGGCTATCAAACAACAGAATATCGGTCAAAAACAGAGTTTCGTCAGTCGCTCAGACGGGAAGTACGTCTCCTTCCTCATCCTCTGTTTTTACCTCGAAATTCTGTTGTTTGTTTTAGCCATTTATTTTGAGATGGGTTCTAATCATATGCCAAAGAAAGAACGTATTTTAGATTTTATTCGGGATGTTCGAGCGAGATATCGTCTTGGTGTTGACCCGAATAAAGATTGGCAAATTCTTTTGTCTTTTTTTCTGCTCCTCACACTCGTTGTCGTGACATCTGGAGTCTATCGATTCATTCGGGTGCAAAATGGCAGTGTCTTTTCTGATTCGGCTCCGGCCGCCGCCGCGACGCTTGAAGTGTTTGATAATAAAACCCTTGAGCACGCCCTCGATCTTTTTGAGATAAAAAAGAAAAACTTTGCCGACCGTCTAAGAAGCGAGACGACGCTTATTGACCCGTCACGGTAGGACTGTTAGTATTTTTTATCTGGTCGGAGTTGGAATGACCCCTCGTAGCTCAACTCCGACGTTCGCCGCGAGGTCGGAGCCCCGACCCTGAAGACTTCGGGAGCGTCGGGGTGGATGAAGACGAAAGGTACGCATACATATTAAAGGATCTTTCGGGAAGATTTTATATTGGTAGTACAATTAATCTTGAAAGGCGAGTGAAAGCGCGTAACAAAGGTTATACTCAAACAACTCGAAATATGGACAAGCCCGAAGTCGTTCTTGTTCAGGAGTATGAGACTCTAGAACTTGCAAGAAAAGTAGAGAGAAGAATAAAAAAATTAAAAAGAAAAGAATGTGTTGAGAAAATGGTTAAAGATGGTTTCATTACAATGAAGATTTAGATTTGCCCTCGTAGTTTAATGGATAGAACTGTGGACTTCTAAGCCACTAATGGGTGTTCGATTCACCCCGAGGGCACAGGCAAAAATATTTGAGTATTCAAATACTTTTACCTATGCCCGAGATGAGTCAACAATTTGACTCTGTGGGTGAATCGAAAGGCGGATCGTTATCGAGCGTTTCGCGAGGTCGCGAGCTGGGGTTGCGACCTAACCGAGCGACGGCTAGGTGAGAGTTATGACCGATTCATTACCCCGAGGGCACCGTAGAGATTTGGGCGCTTAGCTCAGTTGGTAGAGCAATCGCTTTACACGCGAAAGGTCGGGGGTTCGAGCCCCTCAGCGCCCACAGCGAGTCTTCGAGCGAGGACGCCAACAAGCAACCTTTGTTGCTTGTGTGTGGGACTCGAAAAGGCTGAGTATATTTCTTCGGAGAAATTTGAAGCCTGTACTGAATCTGTAAGATTCGAGCCCCAGAGCGCCCACAACAAAAATTTTTAACTATTTTTCTACGAAAATATAACATTTTTATGAATATTTCCATTCTGTATGAAGACGCTGATCTTCTGGTTATAAACAAACCATCAGGACTTGTGGTACACCCTGACGGCAGGACAAAAGAACTTTCGGTTTCGGCGTGGGTAGCCGAACATTTTCCTGAAACGGAGTCTGTTGGTGAGCCGCTTGGGTGGAATCAGGATTCCCGCCCGACTGAACGATATCAGTCGTTCGGGCGGGCAAGATTCAGGATTCAGGGCGGGGAGAAGAATAATTTTTCTTCCGTGAATTCTAATCCAAAATCTAGAATCCATATTCCAGAATCCACCCCCCCAAGGTCTGGAATTGTGCACCGCATTGACCGTGAGACATCGGGGGTTTTGATCATCGCCAAAAGTCAAAAAGCTTTCGATTTTTTGAAAAAACAATTTCAAAAAAGAACTATTACCAAAATATACACAGCTTTTGTCGTTGGGGAGTTGAAAAAAGATGACGGTATGCTTGATAAGCCAATCGGCAAGAGTCCGCGAGATTTCAGGCGATGGAGCGCGGAGAGGGGAGCAAAAGGAGTGATGCGAGAAGCTCTGACCAACTATCGAGTGCTTGCTAAAGATAGTGGGTATTCACTCGTTGAAGTTTTTCCAAAAACCGGTCGCACCCACCAGATCCGTGTCCACTTCAAGGCGCTTGGTCATCCGATTGTGGCGGACAGTTTGTACGGTAAAAAAGACGATCCCGTTTTTGGTTTTACCCGGCTTGCACTCCACGCGCGGGCGATTGAATTTATTGATTTAAAAGGTAAACGTATTTCTGTCGAGGCTCCGTATCCTGCTGATTTTAAGAAAGCGATTAAACAAATCCAAAAAGATTAACCCGAAGGTCTATGCGCTACGGCTACGTTGCCTGTTTCTTTTGTCTATGTTAGATTAGCTACCTATGGCTATTGTTATTTCGCCAATCAATATGGAAGAGCGAAAGGCCCTCGCGCTTAGTGCGGGGGATACTGTTCGCGTCTGGCAGAAAATTACCGAAAAAGTAAAAGAAAAAGATAAAGAGAAAGAAAAAAGCCGCCTCCAGGCCTTCGAAGGTTTGGTTT
>MHRY01000040.1 GCA_001822675.1 Candidatus Taylorbacteria bacterium RIFCSPLOWO2_01_FULL_45_34b | reverse complement strand
CTCTCGCACCATAACAGAGGGGTTAAGTCTTTTGATTTAAGAAGGCTTGTTCAAAATCTTGCAGAACCAGTTAAGCCTCTCTAAAAATTTTTGGTGCGGGATGCCGGAATCGGACCGGCGCGTCGAACTTGTCCCGAAAAATACAGAGTGCTAACGACAATATTTTTCGCGATCCCGTTATTCTTTCGCGCGAATAAACTCGAAGTGCAGAATACTTGAATTAGTCCGAACCGCTTTCGCCGCCGCAGGCGGCGAGTAATTCCCCCCGTTCACCCGCCTAAATTTTCTTTCAGAAAACTTTGGCGGGCAAGAATTCGGAAAGGCGGCTCCGCCGCACGAATGACAATTTCAAGTTTTTCTAATGAGTTAATCTTAACTCATTTCAGTAAATTTTTCAATCCATTTTTAATTGAAAAATTTACTGGTTTGGCGGCAAATTCTTTGTTCTTTCAAATTCATAAAAAAGAAACCCGCCAGAGTCCAGAGGACGTGGCGGGTGTGGTTTGTTTGGCTTTCGCCGGATGAAGATGAGCACCGTATCAGCTCACCCCCAGTGAGTGAGATGGCCTAGATCTCCGCCGTGTTCTGATGGGCGCGAGTACGAATTGCCATAGCAAACTCGTGAACCCAAAGACCATCGGAAAGGCAACAAAAAATGCCAAGAGATCGTGGGAAGAATACGCCGCCACAACCTCTTGTTGCTTCTTGGTTGCGCGATCGTATTCTTTTGCCAGCAAAGGCGCGGCGTGCTCGAGATTTTTCCATGCTTGCCCCACTTCGGCTTGGGCCTTATGGATCTCGGGAAACGCCGTCCTTATCCCTTTCACGCTCGAGATGAAGGGGAAAAGACAGACGCAGACCACCACAACTCTCAAGATAATCCAAGTCTTTTTCAAGGTCACCTCCTATCAAGTATTGTTTGATTTCACTTCAGCGACATGCGGAAGTTTCATGTCTAATATGGCATATATGACAATAGTAGTCAAGCCCAACAAAAAATCAGCATTTCTGCTGTTTCTATTTCAAAAATCCTATGATTAAAATTTTTCCTTTCTGCTTCTAACGGAATCGGGAATTTCTTTTTGCCCCGAAAACTCCATACGATTTGGTCGCCGAGCGAAGCGAGGCGACATCTGAATCTTTGACATTTCCAATCTGGTGTGCGGGTGGCGGGAGTCGAACCCGCGTTTGCTGCTTGGAAGGCAGCCATAATAGCCGTTATACGACACCCGCTTAACAATGTACTCTATAAATCTACGGGATCCTCGAAAATTCATTTCGCTCATGCTCAAGAATTTTCGGGAGAAGTTCGCGTTCTACCACTAAACCAATCCCGCGGTTTCTGAATCGTATCAAAAAATAAGGAGAAATCAAAACGCCCCGCGGTCTTCTGACCGCGGGGCGTTTTGATTATTTACATTCCTGTTCCACCTGGAGCTGCTGGTTGAGCTGGCTTGTCGCCCTTTGGTTGCTCCGGCTTCTTTGTTGGTTCTGTCATATTTTTATATTGCCGATTTTTAGAGCCTATCCGCTATCTCATTGTATCCAAGAATAAGCACAGCTGATAAGTCCTAAAAAGGTTAAAAAGTCTGAAACCGACCTTTAGTGCCCCCTAAAATCGTCGTATGACAACAAAAAGAAGCTCCACTAGTATACCGAACCGACAACTTTTTGCCTGAAAGAAGAATGATTTTATTATTTGTCAAATATCGCTTTTTTGTTGTTTTATACTATGATAGGAAAACGAAATGATACTTTTTCTAAGAGATATCGCAGTTGCTTTTTTAGGCCTTATCCTCGGGCTTTTTCTTGTCGGCCAAACAGATCAGGGAAACCTACCCGACAATAGCAAAATAGAAAAGGCAAATATCTCCACGACCACAGAAATTAGGTACGAAATTAAAAAACAAAATGGGGTCGTTGGCAAGAAACTTGAAACTGAAAATGCTGCCGACACGGAAAAAAGTTCCAAAATTCTGGCAACTTCCTCCCCTGCCGAAAACTCCGCGGTAAAGGCGCCAAAAATAAAACCTATTCCGCAAACCACCGCAGAGAAAGCTGTCAAAACCCCGGAAAAGCTGGTTAACCAAGATCCCGACTTCTCTTTCCTTGAAATGAACGAAAAAGCTCGTTCGATAGTGGTAAATATTCTCTGCACAACAAAAGACGGAGGACTTCTGAAACCGATTTCCGGCACCGGTGCTATTATTGACACAAGGGGGGTGGTGCTGACCAACGCGCACATCGCGCAATATCTTCTGCTCAAAGACTACGGCGGTAAAAATTCTATTGAATGCATTCTTCGAACCGGAAGCCCCGCCTATCCGCGCTATCATGTGGAACTGCTATTTATCTCTCCGGCATGGATCAAAAGCAACGCCAAAAACATAATTACTGAAGAACCGCTTGGCACGGGAGAACATGACTATGCGTTGCTACGAATAACGGCAAACGTGGACGAAAATACTCCCCTGCCTGCCCACTTCCCTGCTCTCCCGATTGAAATCGGAGACGGCGTCGCGTCAGTCAAAGATCAAGTCGTCATCGCTGGCTATCCGGCTGGTTTCTTAGGAGGAATTGCTATCCAACGCGAGTTATTTGTAAGTTCCGCGTTGGCTTCGGTGCAAGAAAAATACACTTTCGGCACAAGCACGACCGACATTCTTTCGCTTGGCGGTAGCATCCTCGCGCAAAAAGGCGCCTCGGGCGGAGCGGTGGTCTCAAAAAAAGGCGACCTTATCGGAATAGCGGTCACCACCAGTCTCGCAGAAAACACGGCGGAGCGGGACTTGCGGGCTCTTACGGTAAGTCACATAAACAGAAGCCTCGTCAAAGAGCTCGGGGTCAACATTGTCGATTTTCTTTCCGGTGATATTCAAAAAACAGCCGCCGAATTCAACACTGGAATCGCGCCACTTCTAACCAAACAGCTTGAAAACGCGATCAGCAAAGGAAACTAAACTACTCTCAATGTAGAAATCAGACTTCCACAGAAGCTGTGGAAGTCTGATTTCTATAAATTTTGTGATTGTCCAACAAACCACGACGAGAACTATTTTATTGTAACTTGGGAAAGAGCGATGATTTGTTCAAAATTATCTTCGGGAATGGTGCGAATAGTTCGTTCTTCTTTGCATTTAAGACATCTGTGAACCAACATGTACTTACCTTCCCGCGTAAATACAGAGACAGGTTGCATCGCGCCGCCGCACGGATTTTTTCGATCGCCTGGATTGATGTCGACATGTTTGCTCCACAAACACTTCGGACAATGATTAGTGTAGCCATTACCAAAAACTTCCGCCCCACAATGTTCGCACACAAAATCTTCTTTCTTTTTTTGAAATTTTTTCACATTCATACTAAATCTATTCTCAAATTCTCAAGAATACCAGAATAGCCTCAAAACTTAAACTTATACCGAAAAAATGCCGCGTTCATTCCGCACAAAACCTTTATGATCCGCGTTAGTCTGCGTTCGTTCTGCGTAGGTCCGCGCTCTCTTAAGCATCGCACCGTAATCCATGAGCGCGTAAAACCACTCCCTCACCGAAAAAGGTTCGACCTTGGATCGGGAGAAAGGTCGAACCTTTTTCGGTAATGTTTCGCCGACAAGTTTTGCAATTTCTTCGTCAGAAATTTTTCGCTTAGTTTTTGAAAAGAAAAAATGAATAAAAACAGTGCGAACGTTTGTTTCAACAAAAATAACTTTCTGATTGAACGCGTACACACAAATCGCTCCCGCCGTCGCCTCCCCTATTCCCGGAAGTTCGTCCAAAAGTTCCGGGTCGGCTGGAATTTGTCCACCGTATTTTGAGACAAGAGTCTCTGCCGCGCGCTTCGAGAGAAGCGCGCGGCGATTATACCCAAGTCCCAACCACACTTTTAAAACTTCAAAGAGTGGTGCTTTTGCCAACTTCTCCCCTGTTGGAAATTTTTTAATAAAAATATTGTACTTTGGAATCACTCGCTCCACCTGTGTCTGTTGCAACATCACTTCAGAAATCAAAACTTTGTACGGGTCGCGCGTTTCCCGCCACGGCATGGAACGTTTGTGTTTTTTATAGTAACTCCAAATTGTTTGCTGAAATTTTTTTATCGAAATAGACATACGGCCATTCTATAGAAAAGTTTTGTGTTTGTCTCCAAAGAAAAACCTCGCATGATTACTCACGCGAGGTTGGAGTTTGTTGTGCGCTATTCTCCAAAGTGTTTGGCACATTAATACTGCCGTTTCCTGCTTGCGAGAATCCAGTGAACACCTTCAGTCAATCTTGAAGGAAGAGACTTTGAGGCTTTTGATGTTCGCAGAAGTAGTGTAGATTCGAGAATCTCCATAATTCGGCACCAATTTTGAGGCAAATGAATGCGTGAGAGAGTTCCGGTGGAACGAGACAGGTATCTCCCGCATACATTACGCTTTCTTTCGACACAAACGGCCGCACGCAATAGCGGACCCTGAATAGCGGAATTTTGCATTCCCCTACGGCGACGAAAAACTCGTAGCGATCAGAATCTCTGGTGTGGTAGTGATTTTCAAAAATAAAACCGGGCATAACAGCTTTTTCGCTTGGTGAGATTCTATGAATCTCGCCGATTTTAAATGGAAGGCTGGTATCTAAGGCAAAACTTGTTTCCATTTGATTCTCGTTTGTTCGAGTACCAAGAAAAAAAACTTTTCCGAACTTAATATCGTCTTTCTCATTGAGAGTCATGTACATATTTCTTACCTTTCGGTTATCAATTTTGTTGATTGTTATGGTTACGGCCAGAAAATCTCGTAAAAATATTCATCAGGCAAGGCCTTTTGGCCGTAACCATTCGCAAGCAAGTTATCAGAGAGCTTGCTTATCGTCTGGCATAAGTATAGCAGAGTTAATATAAATTGTCAATATATTTCGTCAGTAAAATTAATGAATAAGCCTTGTTTATCAATATATTTAGACTTATAGACTTTATTTTGTGGAAGCATATTGACACATTTTTTCTTTCAGAATATACTTAAACCGTGAAAGACGTAAACGCCGAACTTAAATTGAATCTTCAATATCTCGGATTGAGCGAAAAAGAAACCACCGTATATATGGCGTTATTAGAACTTGGTAAAGGTACGGTCAGTCAAATTTCACGAAAAGCTGGCATTAACCGTACTACTGGCTACGATATTTTGAGTTCCCTAGCAGATAAACGACTTGTAAATATCTCTGGAAAAGAACCGAAGTCTGAATTTGCGGTTGAACCTCCTGAAGCAATCGTCACCTACCTAAAAT
Organism: Candidatus Taylorbacteria bacterium RIFCSPLOWO2_01_FULL_45_34b; assembly: GCA_001822675.1. GTDB lineage: Bacteria > Patescibacteriota > Minisyncoccia > Phycocordibacterales > DSPV01 > 01-FULL-45-34b. The sequence goes on along the minus strand of MHRY01000040.1, from coordinate 12,636 downwards.
ACCAGCTCGAGGAAACGAATGAGCAAATTAAAAAAGCCGAAGCTCTGGTGCCAGAACTTCGTCTTGTCCACGCGACACAAAACCGGCCAAAAGTTAAATTTTATGAAGGGAGCGAAGGGCTAAAGCATGTGTACGAAGACACCCTCAACTCTTCCGAACCAATTCGGGCATACGCGAACGTTGATGATATGCACAAAGGATTGCCAAACTATTTTCCCGAATATTACAAGCGGCGAGCCGAAAAAAACATATCAATTCGAGCAATTGTGCCGAAAACTCCGAGCGGAGAAGAGAGAAAGTCGCACGACCTCGAAGAAAAACGAGAAATCGCATTTGTACCCCCCGAAAAATACTATTTCTCTCCCGAAATAAACATTTACGACAACAAAGTCATGATCGCGTCATGGCGAGAGAAACTTGGCATCATTATTGAGAGCGCCGAAATTGCGGATGCGATGAAGAAAATATATGAGTTGGCGTGGGCCGAGGCGAAGAGGTTGAATGACGCGATTCAATAAAAGCGCCGAGATTTGCCCGCGACTCAAAATTTTTCGTCAAAAATTTTGGTCTGGGCACCGCCTCGCGGTTTCGTGTACTCACGAAACATCGCTCCGACGTTCAAATTTCGGTCGTGAGCCAAATTGTTGGCTCACTCGCCCCGAAAAAGCTTCGCTTATTTCGGGGCGCCGAGATTTGAACTCGGACTACATGATCCCAAATCATGGATGCTACCGTTACACCACGCCCCGACGAAACGAATTACAGATTCAAAATTTTATAAAACAAATGACCCCAAATCATGGATGCTACCGTGGAATTTATCCGACTAACCTTAGGCAGACCACGCCCCGTTTATTTTTCAAATCAAAACCGATACAAAAGAAATCCTAACACATCAAATTCAAATCCCCTACTTCCAAACATAGTCCGCTGGCAGGAAGCATAAGACAAAAAACCTTCTACTTTCTAAAGGACATTATTATAAAATAATGTCCTTTAGAAAGCTCACCTTAGCAACTTTGTCCTTTACGCTCAAAGTAATCGCCACAACATCAAATTCCCAACCAGTTTCATGTGAAACATGTTTTTCTTCTAAGTAAATCTGTATTGTTCTGGCTAACCTTTTAGTTTTTTGGATGTGAACGTTGTCTTCTGGTCTGTAATTTGATGTTTCATGTGTAACTTTCTGATTGATTTCACGTGAAACTGTTTTTACCTCAACAAAATGTATCTTTTTATCTTTCTTAGCCACAATATCTATTTCTCCAACCCTCTTAAGATAATTTCGATCAAGTATCTCAAAACCTTTTTCTTTAAGGTATCTCGTGGCGATATCTTCCCCCAACCTACCGATATGTTTCTTTTGATTCTCCATTTCTTACAAAATTAGAGGTTTGGACAAGTTTTACGTGGAACTTTTATCTAAAAAGTGTGTTAAAAGGATAAAAGATAAAAATACCCTTATTTTAAGCCATATTTAATAGACTATCCGGTGGTTTGTAGAACCTTAAAGGACGTGTCTTTTACACACATTCCACAGGGTTATCCCCAGTTTTGCACATTTTTCATTATTTAGAGCCATTTTTAAAAGACCAAAAACTCTGGTGTCCTTGTTTGATCATAAAATTCATAAAGGACAATTAATTTGTGCGGGTAGGGGTAATCGAAACCCCGCCCCGTGCTTGGCAAGCACGTGTTCTACCACTAAACCATACCCGCGTCAATATTACGTCAAAAATTATTCTTCGGTGCCAATTTTAACATTTAGAAAATTAAATATCCAGTTCCGTAGCATTTGTACTTCCTCACATTCGCAGGTATGATTTAAGAACTGCTCCCGTGGCTCAATTGGATAGAGCATTTGCCTTCGAAGCAAAGGGTTGCAGGTTCGAGTCCTGCCGGGAGCACCAAAACTATGAAGAAAGAGAATATTTTTCTAATTCCAGATGAAATTGCAAGTGTTGCAAAAACCTTAGAAAATAAGGGTTTTGAGGCCTATTTGGTAGGTGGGTGTGTCCGAGATTTACTTATTGGGAAAAAACCAACTGATTGGGATATAACCACGAACGCAAAGCCGGAAGAAATTATCGCCTCGTTTCCAAAAACATTTTATGAAAATGATTATGGAACAGTCGGGGTTGTAAACGAAGAGACCGGAGAGGAAAGTCTCAAGGTTGTAGAAATAACTCCGTATCGTTTGGAAGCAAAATATTCAAACAATAGGCATCCGGATTCGGTTACTTTTAGTAAAAACCTCGAGGGTGATTTGAAAAGAAGAGATTTTACTGTTAATGCTATTGCCTTAAAAATAGAAACTGGTTCTAAAGGACATTATAAAGGACACTTGGTCGACCCGTATAAAGGACATGATGATATAATCCAAAAAATCCTTAAAACTGTGGGTGACGCCCTAGAAAGACTCGAGGAGGACGCTCTTCGAGTGCTACGAGGAGTACGACTAGCCTGCCAATTAGGTTTCACGATTAACATCACGACCAAAGAGGCTATAAAAAAGGCTACGCCATTACTTAAAAACATATCTAAAGAAAGAATTAGGGATGAGTTCTCAAGAATACTCATGACTAATAGCCCTCTGGACGGACTTACACTTAGTCAAGAATTAGGGGTTTTACCATTCGTTCTTCCCATAATAGAGAAGGGGATTGGTGTTGAGCAAAATCAAGCCCATTCTTATGATGTTTGGGAACACACGCTCCGAACAGTTCAACATGCCGCAGATAAGAAATGGCCACTAGAGATAAGACTTGCGGCGCTTTTCCATGACAGTGCCAAGCCCGAAACCCGGAGAAAATCTGCCGAAACAGGAGAGTGGACATTTTATGGCCATGAGGTTGTAGGCGCCCGTGTAGCGGCAAAAAGTCTTGCGGAACTTCGTTATCCCAAAAAAACCATTGATAAAGTGGTCAAACTTGTCCGCTGGCACATGTTTTTCTCTGATACGGAGCAAATAAGCCTCTCGGCCGTCAGACGACTCGTAGCGCGGGTAGGGAAAGAAGATATATGGGATCTTATGAATCTTCGTATTTGTGATCGTATTGGGACAGGGAGACCCAAAGAAAATCCCTATCGTTTGCGAAAATACAAGTCAATGATTGAAGAGGTTATGCGTGATCCGCTTTCGGTCGGAATGCTCAAAATAGACGGCACGAAAGTAATCGAGGTAACAAAAATACCCCCAAGCCCTAAAATTGGCTATATTTTGCACGCTCTTCTTGAGGAAGTACTTGAAAAGCCAGAATTAAATATAGCCGAGTATCTTGAAAAAAGGGCCCCAGAGCTAGCTATTTTGGGAGATAAGGAACTGGAAAAGCTCGGGGTAGAAGCGAAGGAAAAAAAAGAGCTTGAGGAAGAGAAAAATATAAAAGAAATTAGGGAAAAATACTGGGTAGAGTAGAGGAAGTTGTAAGATGCAAGATTAAAGGTGTAAGTGAGAAAGAAAAGAAAAATACTACTAACAACTTACATCTTTCAACTTTAATCTAATACAAAAAACCGCTCAGTGCGGGCAGGTACCAGCAGTGAGCGGTTGTTGGAAGTACTACCGAGAAATGAGACTGTCCTGATAGAAAATACCGAGAGATTAAAAATTAAGTTTGAGATATTTCTAAGTTGGAAAGCACTTCACCCAAAGTAGCCTTTCAGTGGAGAGTTGGCCCCTCTCACTATCAAAGAACTTTTGCATTCAGACTTCAGTTAATCGTTAGATTTTTTTCTTATTGTCTGAATGCCTAAAGGACAGTATAGAAAAGTATAAAGGACATGTAAAGGACACACTGTGGATAACTCATTGCTAAATGTCCTTTATGAGAATAGACTGATCTATAGTTGATCTTATGAAAACCATAGAAGGAAAGCCCCCGCAAAAGCGGGTGCCAAAACTTACACAGCATGGGATCTGGTGGAAAGCTCTTAAAGCGGGCTCTCGAGATCTCCTGCTCAATTGGCCTCGTCATGACTGACGAGGAAAACCCCGCACCTTTGACCGTGCGGGGTAATGTTTTACAAAACACTTGACTACCATATTTAAAGATATATGATAATATCATATTAAATTATCATATAAATATTATGTCTACATTATCGATACCTGTCCCGCCACACCTTGAAGAGTTTATAAAACAACAGATCAAGCAAGGTAAATCTAGCAACAAAGCCGCGGTTGTACGTCGCGCGCTTCAACTTCTCTCTGAAGAAGAGGCAGTAAACACTGTGCTTAAGGCGCAAAAAGAACCAACACTTCGAGGCAACTTACGAGAATTGGCAAAAAAGCTTAGATGATCCAAGTAAACTACAAACCCTCATTTATACGCCAATTCGATGCACTAGAGCCAGAACTTCAAGATGAAGCGCTTGAAAAAATCGAACTTCTCAAAAATCCTAAAAACCACTTGAAATTGAGAGTGTATAAACTGCATGGCGCACTGAAAAACTGTTTCAGTTTTTCAGTGAACTACAAAGTGCGTATCGTTTTTGAAAATTCTTCAAAAACCGAGATTGTACTGCTCGTCATCGGCAATCATGATATGTATCGCTAATCACTGATATCTAAAAGAACAGGACAATGATCCGAACCCATAACCTCTGGCAAAATTTCTGCTTTTTTTACTTTAGACTTTAGGCTTTCTGACACCAATATATAGTCTATCCTCCAACCAACGTTTCGGGCGCGAGCGTTGGCAAAGTGTGACCACCAGCTGTAGTGGCTATTGCCTTTGTGGAACATTCTGAAGGTATCAATAAAACCGGTATCAATAAAAGCCTGAAATCCCTCGCGTTCCTCTTTAGTAAAACCTTTCAAGCCTTCGTTTTCTTTCGGGCGGGCAAGATCATCCGGCATATGAGCAACATTGAGGTCGCCGCAAAAAATGACGGGTTTCAACTTTTCCAATTCCTTTATATACGCAAGAAATGCCGGATCCCATTGTTTGTGACGGAGAGGAATACGGGACAAATCATCTTTGGCATTCGGTGTGTATACGGTTACCACGTAAAATTTTTCATATTCAGCAGTGATAACTCTGCCTTCAGTCGCCGGATCACCATAACCATCGGCCACAAGGCCGTGTTTTTTGACAATTTTTTCTGGAAACCCATTTGAAACCGACAGAGGTTTCGTTTTTGTAAAAATAGCCGTACCTGAATATCCTTTTTTCACCGCGGAATTCCAATATTCTTCATACTGTGGCAGGTCAACGGGGGACTGGTGTTGTTCGGCTTTGGTCTCCTGCAAACATAAAATATCCGGATTGAATTTTTTTATAAATGGCAAAAAGGCGTCTTTTTTAATAACAGCCCGAATGCCATTCACGTTCCAAGAAATAAGTCGCATGCGCTTATAATTACCAATAACCAAGATACAATAACCAAATAAATCCAAAACCACAATATCCAATATTCAAAAAATACGACTCGGAAAACGTTTATTGATTATTTTATTGGAGCAATGTCAAAACTTGACAAAAACATAATTATAATCTAACCTGTGTTTAGATGTCAGTTTAAAAAACAAAACCCCAACCCAGTAAGACTATGAGAGACGGAATCCTCGAAGCTCTACCTCAATCACTCAAGGATGGACAATGTGTCCTTCTCCTTGGGCCAAAAGACTCGCCAGGACTAAATGATGTTAAGGGATTAGTCGATGATCTCAACCGGAACGGCGAGTGGATCCGTGTTCGGTTTAAAGATCAGGGAATTGTAGAAATCGGCCCGAAAATGGTTTTAGTTCTGACTATGAACGCCCTGAACGGCGGCACACTCACTAGTGTTCGAAGGGAAGCGCGACTGAAAGGCGTCCCTTATCTCCACCAAGCGCTCACGTGTGGCGAGACAAAAGCCATTTTGCGAACGCTTGGAGAGCGGCGGCAAAATGGAACAAACGGTGCCCACAAATCAGCCGTAGGCGCTGTCGCAACAAATACGGTTCAACTCCATACTACGACGGAGTTGCCGCGAGAAACAGACGCCCAAAGCCACCCCGCGGTGGGGGAGATTTCTGGCCCACCAGCAGAAACACCAAAATCGGCCATCGACGTCATTGAGGCCTTCAAAAACAGTCTTGAAGAAGTGCAGTACGCCGTTCTCGATGCGGCTGAAGAAGCCAGCCGTGAGAGGAAAAGTCACGCAGAGACAAAAGCCTTGCTTCTCGCTCGAGATCTGGAATTGCAAAGTATCAAGACAGAATTGGAGCAAGTAAAAACTGCTCTCCATGCCGACAGGGAAAAGTTGACCGCTCTCACCGAGGAGAAGGGGAAGCTCGACGAAGAAGTCCACCGTCTGCGGACAATCTTCTCGAGCTTCCAACAAACCCTGAAGGGAGTTGAGTAGGGGAAATAAGAAAATCAGTCGCCGCCAGCCAATTAGTGCTCGCGGCTTTTTTAATTTTGAGATTGGGTTTTAACAAACTATTGACAGTCTAATAAATGTAGTATAAAGTCTTGAATCTCGGATAGCTCCGAGAATAGATTTGAACCTTGAAAAACAAACCTTGAAAGGAGGTTTTATGCCTAGAGAAGAGCAGTTTGAAAAAGCGATGACACTCGTTGCCCCAGAAGGAGGTAACGAAACATGGACGCTTCCCAAAACAAAACAAAAATTGCGGGAAGCTGTGAAACACTGCGGAGCAAAAGGAAAACCTCTCCGGTCTTTCGTCCGCCATCATTTAAAAATGGGTGGTCAAAGATACCTCGAGGTAAGCAAATGGCTCGAGGGGAGAGTGAATGCTCTCTCTGTAGAACAATTCGTAACGATTATTCGTGTTTTGAAAAGTCTTGATGGGCAACGCCCAGAAAAATTACGGATTGATTTACCAAAACCAAAAAAAAATCCGGTCTTGGTGCGGAAAACCATCAATCACACCATCTGTCTTTTGAACTCACTCGGCGGGCTCATCGAAGCCTCCGAGGCTGGAGCAACAGATGTTCTCGGTGGAGATCGCATGCAAATCGTCGAAGCAGTACAAAATCTGTGCCGCTCGCTTGGTATCGAAGTAATCTTCGGAACAGAAAATCAGGAAAAAAATCAACCCCTCACAGCGAAAGATCTTGAGGATCTTGGAATCAAAACTACTGAAACGAAAAGAAGAATATGAGAAGGCAAATGAAAGTAACAGCGTACCACATCTTGGACAACCTCTCGGGAGGACTCTACGAAAACAGTGGCAACTGCCTCACCGAGCTTGTCAGAAACTCGGCCGTGGCAAGTATGATAAACAATGTCTGGGAACCCAAGCGGGTTCGGATTGAAATATCACTTGTACCAAATCACCCACTTGTGGGTCGAGGAGAAAACGCCTTGGTCATCTTTGACCGTGGTTGCGGCCTGACCGAACCCGCAATCGAGAGATACTTTAGCTGGCTCGGAACACCGATTAGCCACCTCAATGGCGCTTCGGAAAGAAACGGAGCGTCACAGAAAGGAATTGGCCGTCTCGCGGCACTTGCTTTAAACAAAAAGTGTCTCGAGGGCGACATCGCAGAACGGATAAAACACGGGTACTATCTTTTTAGCCGGACTGCCAAAAATGGCGACGTTCGTTTCGTCACAGTCATTCCCGAGCGGGTGGAAACCCAGGGAGGGATTGAAACGGATCGCTTTATCTCACCAACATCAACGGAAATGGGACCACTCAAGAATTTGGCTGGTTCCTTCACGATGATCGTGATTCCGACACCTGTGTTCGGGAGTCATAATGAAATCTATGACGCCCTGAAATGGTACCTCCCCCGAGAGGAAGACAAGATGTACGAACTCCAAGTCGGCGGCAAATTGGTCCGGCCACCACCACTTCAAGAACACCTGAACATCAGCTCCGTAAACGGTGAGTACCGAGCCCGTTTGGGCGTCGGGACAACGGAAAGCGACGGAGTGTGGCTCTGCGACAACGAAACAGGTCTCCGGGTCGCCAGTTGCGGTCAACTAGGGCGTCTGCTCCCAGCACCGCTCTGGTATCCCGATCTTGTTGGAGACATCTTCGCCCCCAAACTGCTTCGCCATCAGAATACGGCGCGGAGCACTTTGGCCAGGGAGTTCACTAAGAAAGGGAACCGTGAGTGGCAAAGGCTTCTCATGTTTCTCATAAGCGAAGTAGTGGCGCCCGCCAAGAAACTCATCGAGAAGGACGTCATCCAGGGGAACGCGGCAAAAACGTTGGATGAATTGGTCGACATGTTCAAAGACCGATTTGGTCCGCCGGAAGAAGTGAGGGATGTTGGTCCTCCCCCTCCTCCGCCCCCCAAAGATCGGCCAGTCAAACCAACCATTCCCACTGTCCCACCCACGAAGGATCTGGCGAAGGACAAGGAAAAAAAGGATAAAGTGCATCGACACGTCTCGATTCGGGTGGGTGAGGAAACCTACCACTTGTATCGAGGCCAAACCCTCTATCGCTATGTGTTTGCGCAGGTCAGCCCGAGCAACAAGTCGGTAATCTACGTCAACGTGCGCGGAGGATATGAGTCTTTGCCGAACACCCAAGCAGAGAGGCGGGAACACTGCCTCATGCAAATACTAACAGCGATCGGCGGAAGCAAATTCCGCTCCGATCCTTATCAAGCAGCCCTCTTCGCCAATGAAGTCCGGGCACAGATCTTACAGAAGAAATAACAAAAAAACCCCGCAACCGACAGATGTTGGTTGCGGGGTACTTTTTTAATCGATTTTTCGGCCGAGGACTCCCTGTGGAAGTCCACCGTGGACAAGCTCAATAGCTTCACGGTAGGCGATAAGTTGGGCAACCTCCCGATCATTTTGGGATGCTCCGACAACCATTTCCCTAATCGTCACCGAAAGTGAGGCGAGTTCGTTCTCGTGGTCTTTTTTTTGCTTTTTCTGCTCATCGCTCGCTATGTCGAACTGGACAATCTGCCCAAGTTTGTCAATCTCATCCACCAAAAACTCTCGTCGATCTTCAAGTTGCTCCTGAATTGAGCTCACTTTAACGCGGACTTCTTCTCGGCGACGCAACTCCACTTCGATCTCCTCGATTGAAACGTTTGTTTTAGGGAGCATGACGGCAAACTCTGCCGCTTGCGCTTCTGCGCCCGCAACCAAGTCTGCCGCGGCCTCGTCAAGTTCCGTTATTGTTTTAAAAACATTATCAACGGCAACGCCGAGTTTGGAAACCGATTCTCCAGAGCGGACTCCCCGAAGAAGAGTGAGTAGAGTATTTGACAGTAAAATTTTTCCGTCCGTATTTGCTTCCCCTGTGTCGAGGTAAAGCTCAAGAGCGCTAACGCAGTGATCCAGAGCGTCAGTTGTTGTGTTCACCACCTGGGCATCAGAAGATGATGCCTCGGTTGTTGTGACCGGAGCGCGTTTGCGTGCTTGGGTTGGTTTTGACAAAGTCCTCATGACCTTCCCTTTCTTTTTCTCTTTGTTGGTTCAAATTTCTAACGTGGATTATATTGAATTTGTAAGAATTGTCAATATCCTTGACAATTCTTCTTTTTTAATTAGTATGCGAACTAGACACATTGAAATTATGGAAACAAAAAGTATTGTCGCCATACGATTCCTCAACTTCGTATCGCGCTACACGGCCATAGACAAAGCCCAACTCGCAACTCTCGGAGGCGAGGGGGTGGAAGCAGCAGTCTGGGCAAAGCACGGTATCCGCGCGGAGAATGGCTGGCTTATCGAACGCAATCGCGGCCGAAAAGCCTCACTTATCAACGGCTCGGCATACCGAACTCACAACCAACTTGGCACTTTCCCTCAAATCCTTGCGGGGTACGGAAAGGAGAGGGTCTTCATAGATGGGTTTCACCTCGATCTCTGCGGTAATTTTTCAAGTGAAACCATCGCGAACTTCGCGCCGGTCTTGCCACTTGTTTTCGCAAGCCCTGCACGATGTCTTGCTGTCACCGTCGCTGACCAGCGCCGAAACACAATTCTTGAGACATGGACTACGGTCAGAAAAGAAGGCGAAGCGCTTTTTGGCAAGACGCAAGTTTCTACTCTCTTAGAGCACTTTTCTCTGGAGCAAAAACAGGTGCCGAAGCCAAAAAATCTGCCGGCGTTCATGCAACCTTCCGATCCGGAAAAGGCGGCGAAACGGGAATTCGGTCTTTTGGTTGAAATCGCCAGATTACTGAAACGGCATCAGAGTATGAGGAGCACTGTCGAACGGTACCTCTACGTCAGCCGCTACGGTGGCAGAGCGTTCCGCATGCGAACCTACTTTTTCCACTTCGAACCAACGGGCAGAAAAACTGACAGTCCAACCAAACTCGCCATGAGTTGGGTCTTAAGCCAACTGTTTTTTGGCCGCGATGGAAAATTTGAAGAGGTACAAATACCTGAAAGCGTTACGGTTGCAAACACTAAACCGACAGCCGAACCACTAACGAAAGAAAAACCTATGCTAGTACCACTACCAGTACCACAACCACAGGAATCCAAGCTCCGCGCAGTCGCGGAAGCCCTCGGCGGAGCCGAGAAAGCCGAATATGATCGGCTCACAAGCGACAGCGCAAGACTACAGAAGTTCCTCCAAGTCTTGAACAGCAACGGGGAGACGGTCATGCCTGTATCCCAAACACCAATCACAACCACTTCCCCGAGCACCCCGGAGAAGAAGAAAAAGAAGTGGCAGGACTTCTCTGAACGCGATCAAATTGTGTGGCTCTTGAACAGCCTAGAGCAACGAGCACAAAACAGTGACGGCCGATGGCAAAAAGCCGATTGGCAGAAATTACTCAAGAAAGACTTCGGGCATTACAATGCATCACTTGGGATCAGCCTTCGTGCGGCGCTGGCTCGCACATCCGGAAAATTCCGGCCAAACTTTGAGGAAAGGATACGCCGAGTAATGGGAGGGGAGGCTCCGACCTACCTCGCTCGACTGTTGTCAATTCTCTAGAGGCCTCCAGTGCACCTAAAGTTTCGCTTGAAAGAGCGAAGCTTTTTTATATTTTTTATTTCCGACTCTTCCCATGGAAATTTTTGTGGATTTCGCGTAGATGCTTGTCGGTGACATGGGTGTAGATTTGGGTAGTGCCGATATTGGCATGACCGAGTAGGGCCTGCACCGAGCGGAGATCGGCGCCATTTGAGAGAAGGTCTGTAGCAAAACAATGCCGAATGACGTGGGGAGTTACCTTTTTAGAAATGCCCGCCTTAATCGCGTAGTGCTTCACAATCCGCTCAACCGAGCGGCTCGTGAGTGGCAGTGATTCGTCGCCTTTATTTTTTTCCAAACCTGTTTTTACAAAAAGCGCGTCGTCTAAATCTGTTCGTTTCGAAAGATACGCCTGTAGAGATTTTTTGGCCTCATCTGACACGAACACCACTCGAACTTTGTCACCCTTGCCTCTAACAGAAAGCTCGGGAGTAGAAAGATCAATATCACGAGTTAGTGCACACAGCTCGGAAACGCGAAGGCCGGTGGAAAAAAGCAAGGAAAGAATCGCCCGATCCCGAAGAGATTTGAGATCAGAACCATTTGGCGCATCGAGAAGGCGCTCAAGTTCGTGTGCCGTTATAAGATCAAGGTGCCGCTCGCCAACTTTGGCAAGTTCAATCCGGTCTGCCGGCAAGCTTGCAATTTCTTGTCTGGCTAAATATTTGAGAAAAGCTCGAAGGGCAATGAGATAGTAATTCTGTGTTTTCTTTTTAAGTGTCTCTCCTGTAGCACGGTTGTTGCCTGTGGATTGACGATTGAGCCACAAACGAAACTCGCGGATAGAATCGTCTGTTATATCTTTCGGATTCTTCAGTTTCGAGAACAAAATGAACCGAGACAGGTAATGGTCATAGTTTTGAACGGTTTTTAGGCTTCGACCCTTCTCAATTTCGATGTATTCGAGAAATGATCGCTTTAATTCTTCAAGTGTCATGCATTCATTGTACCCCATGAGGGTAGGCACAAAAAATTGACAGTCCTGTGTATAAATGATATTTTAGCACAGGAAAAGAGAACATCGAAAATGGAGAAAGGAAGTAACCATGCCAGAACGACAATTATCGTACCAATATGAACGCGGAGCACGAGGAATATTCATCGAGGTATATTTCCCCAAGAAAGTGATATTTCAGGGAAAAATATTCGACACTTTACAGGATGGTCACAACGAGGTAATTGTAAAAACTCGCCTCAAAGCAAATGCTCGCGACCTTTTGAGAGAACTGGCTGAATACCAAAATCTCTTGGATCCATACAGGTACAGCCCGACGAAGGCTCCAAAAGTTCCAGAATCTGCAATAATTAAAGCTCAAAAGCGTATCGGTATGTACAAATCTCCATTCAAAGGATGGTCAATGTACGAAGTTGATGGAGTCTTTTTCAACAGGCGAGGGCGAACGTACGACGAACGAGTGCAGGTCGTCCGTCTCATGTTCCGCTTCAAAAGCCGATACACTCGACAAGCAAAAAGGGATGGTTGGTATGACATCCTCCGCTCAATAATTTTGTTCTCCATGCCTCATCGGGGTCTACTTTCGACTGAAAGAATTTGGGACGAAGCGAGCAAAAAACAATTCATGGCGATGCATCCAAACTGGTCAAGACAAAATAAAAAGTTCGTCGAATACTTTGAATAACGAAATGCAAAATTGAAGACAAACCGAATAGCCACAGACACGTGGATTTTTTCAAACACACACTCAACACCAAAG
>MHRY01000039.1 GCA_001822675.1 Candidatus Taylorbacteria bacterium RIFCSPLOWO2_01_FULL_45_34b | reverse complement strand
TATCCTCAAGTTCTAAATTTTCTTAATATTTTTACGAAAATATATATTTAGCATATATTTGCTATCGCTGGTATTTGCTAAATTTGAAAAGCCGCGCCAGTGCAAAGACGGCGTGGCTCGAAAACACCATGAAACAACCGAGGACTTCTGCTTACGTAGTGCGGGCAAATAACTTCGCCCACAACACATCGACTTCCAGTTTTTCTTCCTCGATCACCCACTTGTACAAAAGCGGGCTTACAACTGCCGAAAGAACAATGTTGCCAGCAAGATGATACAACTTAAAGGGAATTTGCCCGAAAAACGCCTCGCTAAGCGGCTGACCGTAGAGAAGCGGCCCCATAGCGACACCAGTAACGGCGTCGTAAAAAAGCGTCCCAACAATCGCGAATATCACAAAGTTGGTTCGACTTCCCTTTCTGTTCCTGAAAAAGAGTGCGGAAGCAACTCCCACAATCCCGTACGTTACCGATGTTGAAATTGTCCAACTGCCAACTTGACCAACAACGAAATCATAGAGAGCAATGCTTAACGCCCCATACACGAAACTTGAGATAACTCCAAAACGTTTCGAGAATGGCATGATGGTTGCCATGACACCTTCGATATTTGGGATACGATGCGGAATAAGACGGAGAGCAAACACCACGAGCCAACTAATCACCACTTTCAAACCGCCTATTTCTATATTTTTCATAGGATTCCTTTTATTTTGTAACTTCTAATAATTTAACTGACTCGACCAACAACAAAAAGCTCACCCAAAGCGAGACTGTCGGTAGCATGAAGCTACCAATTGGCCTAACTCGGGCAAAACTCGAACAGACTGTTCGAGGAGGCAAGAGATCGGACTTATGAACAACCTTACAACTTGCTCACACACCGTTGCGGTACAGCGAGGGAATTACGCCCTCTTCATCTTGCGTCTTTAAAGCTTTTTGACTTTTTAAGTATACCAACAAAACCCATTTTGCAAAAACCTTGTTATATTCACCTTAAGTTGTATAATCTCCTTACTTCTTACTAGAAGCTTTTTGAGCTCGTGGTAAGAAGCTTTTATATCGCGGGGTGGAGGAGCAGTACCTCGTCAGGCTCATAACCTGGAGACCCGGGTGCGAGTCCCGGCCCCGCAACCAGCCAACAGAAAGACCGTCCGAAAGGACGGTATTTCTGTTGTTGCTGTTGCGAGGGAAACACGCGAACTGCTTCGCGTGTGTCGGGAATCGCAAGGCGGAGCCATGTTTTTTCAGCAGAAAAAACAGGCGAGCCAGGGTCGTGAAAATTTGTTTGCGGCGGCAAACAAATTATTCCTGATCGATTCCCGGCCCCGCAACAAGATCAAAACACCCGCCTCTTTGGCGGGTGTTTTTGCGAACCAAACTTCTACTCACTCCCTTTGGTATGTAAATGAAATTCTTCAAACACTTGCCGGTAAAGGGAGATAACGCGCTTGGCTTCGCGTTGGGTAATGAGATAATCGGAGCCTTGGTGCGCGATGAGATTCCGCACTTTATGCGCCTCCCACGCGAGATTGATTGCGGTGAAATCACTTTCTTCAACGCTCTTGAGGCGCTCGCCGATTGTATCTCCATGGTAGCCCATGCTCTGAAGCATGCCATCTAAAATAATATCCGCTTCAAGAATAGCCAGCCGCCAATCATTCGGATTTTCTGAATTTAAGTGATTGATAATTCTCTCCCATCGCGGGTCAACCTGATCTTCCTTCGGAATTTCTTTGGGCTTGTCCACGGAATATTTTGGTCGCTCCGCTGTGTTAAGGTCTCGGAGGCGTATGAACGCGTACACAGCACCAGTCAGAAAAACTAGCGCGATAGCGGTACCAATAAATTTGAGGAACGAGGTGATTCGAGTGAAGATTGTCACATCGTTTTTAAGTAAAATGTCTTTCTCGGTAACCCATCCGTCGGGGCCACTATCAAAATCAACATACCAGTATCGCTCACCGTTAAAATAAACCGGCCCGCGAACGATAGTGCCCTCGACATCTTTTCTCTGCGACTTACTGTCCGCTCCGCCGGGTGTGCCGTAAATAGCCGTTTCGTTTTTTGAAACCACGCGGTGCCCGGGAAGCAAATTGCCGTTATCAAATTTCCCGCCAGTTTCATTTTGCAATTCTTCTTCAGCCACCCACCCATCGGCGCCATTTTCAAAATCAACAAACCAAAAACGTTTTCCATCTCGAACTTCCGGACCTCGAGTGACGGTGCCCTTCTCCCCTTTCTCATGCGATCCGATAACTCTGCCGTCGCTTCCGAGAACCGTCGTGCCTTCGCCTTCCGGATCGCCGAAAGTGGTCACCATTGACCCAACCGGACTTCGGCCCGGACGAAACGCGCCGCCATTTTCATTTTGGAGAGAAGATTCGGCAACCCAACCCCGCGTCCCGTCGGAGAAACCAACGAGCCAGTAACGCTCGCCGTTTGCGTATTCCGGCCCGGCAATGATTGTGCCCTTGCTCCCCACCTCTTTAGTGCCAATTACCGTTCCACCCGGCGTGTCAAAAAGTCTGCCAGAAGCAAGGAGGGAAACGCCTTTTGAAACCGGCACACCGACAAAGAGACCAGAAATTGCTTGTTTTTCCAAAAAGAAACTCCCGGAAAAAAGCCTACCGATAGAACTCCCGCCAAACCAATCGACCACGCTTCCAGCAAGAGAAGCGAGAACAATTATGACAAGAATAATCTCCGCCATAGTCTCAAAAGAACTTCCGGAGGATTTTGTTTCTTTTTTATCTTTTTTATCTTTTTTTTCGTCGGCCATAGGTGCGCTTATGCCACCATTTTCTCAAATTTCTTGCCTATCTCAAAGAGGATATCTTCACGGCCGTGGTTTGCCATAAATTGCATACCAATAGGTAATTGTTTACCTTCCACCGAAACAGGCCGGGAAGGAACGGATATAGCAGGAATGCCAGCGATGTTGGCTGTAACGGTAAAAATATCAGCTAGATACATTTCCAAAGGGTTTGAAGATTTTTCGCCGATTTTGAAAGCAGGTGTTGGCGTGGTCGGCGTCAAAACAACATCAACTTCCTCAAAAATTTTTGCAAACGTTTTTTGAATAAGAGAGCGAACAGTGTTGGCTTTGTTGTAATAGGCGTCGTAATAGCCAGCGGAGAGAACATGAGTACCAAGAATGATGCGGCGGCGCACTTCCCTGCCAAAACCTCGACCACGCGTCAAAAAGTAATCTTCTTTGAGATTATTACCTTCTTCGAGCAAGCCGAATTTCACGCCGTCGAAACGAGCGAGATTTGATGAGACTTCAGCAGGCATTAAGATGTAGTAAGTGGCCAACGAATAAGCAAGGGCAGATACACCTCTGAAAGGAAGTTCTGCAACTTCAAACTCATCAGGGTAATCATAAAAACCGTCCTTGGCTTTTGAATAGTTTTCCATTACCTCTGGAGAAATGCCTCGGGCTCCAATTTCATCAATGTAATGTTTAAGCAATCCAACCCGCAATTTTTCCTTATTGTGTTTTGGCTTCGGAAAATTTCTCGAGGTTGAATCAAGCGGGTCAGCTCCTTTGATAGCCTCGAAGATTATTTCAGCATCTTCCACAGTTTTCCCAAACGGGCCAATTTGATCAAGAGAGGAACCCATGGCCATAAGACCTGAACGCGACACAGCGCCGTAGGTAGGCTTGAGGCCGACCAGTCCGCAGAAAGCAGCTGGCTGGCGGATAGAACCACCGGTGTCAGAACCGAGCGCGGCGAGACAGAGATTAGCGGCCAGAGCGGCGGCGGAGCCGCCGCTCGATCCCCCCGGCACCCGCGTCTCATCATGTGGATTTTTTGTCACACCATAAGCAGAGTTTTCCGTTGAACCACCCATGGCAAATTCGTCCATATTTGTCCGCCCGAGAAAAACCGCGCCCTGATCTTTCAGTTTTTTAATTGCCGTCGCGTCATATGTGGCAAAATATCCTTCCAAAATTTTTGACGCCGAACCAGCGCGTCTACCCTTTATTAAAATATTATCTTTTATCGCAAAAGGAATTCCGGTAAGTAATTCTGCCTTCCCCGCTTTTATTTTCTTGTCCGCCTCATCAGCTTGATCCAGTACGTCATCAAAAACTTCCAAGTAGGCGTTGAGTTTTTTATTTTTCTTTTCAATTTCTGCGAGATAGGCCTCGGCTAAATCATGCGCAGAAAAGTCACCGCGCGTGAGCGCGTCATGGGCTGATTTGATGGTGAGATTCTTTAGATCAATGGACATTGTGACAGAAATTTTCAATTTTTAATTTAAAATTTTCAATAAATTTCCAATGTTTTAATTTTCAAAATTGAGATATTTCGGGCTTTGGTTGAAAATTGCAAAATTGTAAATTGAAAATTTGATTTAAAGTATTTTTTTGACCTTCACATACTCATCCTGCCGGCGCGGGACCTCTTCCAATAGTTCCTTGGTGAATTCACCCGAAAGATGCGGGTTGCTGTCTTCCCGAAACACATTGCGATGATTTGGAATTTCCTTTTCGGCTGACTCCCCTGCCACCTTTTGAATCTCTCCCACGTAGCCCAAAATAGCCTCGACTTCCTTTCGCAAGGTCTCTTTTTCCTCGGTCGGAATATCAATCCGCGCCAATTCCGCAAGCTTTTCGATGTCTTTGACAGTCAACATGATGTCTATCATAACAAACTTACATAAGTAATGTTATTCTTGACAAATTGAGCTAAGTAAGTTAATTTAGCAACAGACAACATTGAAAAAATGAAAATTCACATTCTCAACACTGGCGGCACGCTCGGCATGGTGGGTAACCCCCTGCGACCGGCAAAATCAGCGAAAGAACTTATGGAAGGCTTACGCCTCCCTACCGAAATAGACTACACATTCGAGGATTTCCGACTACGGGAAGACTCGACAAATTGGACAAATGCTGATCGCGTCGAAATGGCTGAGTCAATAGCCAAGAAGTATGAAAATCACGATGCCCACATTTTGTTTACTGGCACGGATAGTTTGGCCGAAACTACAGCCACTCTCTGCATGGTATTCAAATTGTCAATGCAGAAACCATTGATTGTAGTCGGGGCCCAGATGACCAAAGACGAGCCTGGCTCTGACGCTCCCAAACAAATTGCTGATAGCGTGCGTATCTCTAACCTCTTCAGTAAAGAACATGTGGTTGGCATATATAGCATCGCAATGGGGAATGTTTATGACGGAACCCGCTTAAAAAAGCGGAACGAATCAGGTTTCGATTTTTTAAGTACCCCAGGCAGGGCAATTGTGGCTCACGCATACCCACATATCCGTCTTGAACCGGGT
Organism: Candidatus Taylorbacteria bacterium RIFCSPLOWO2_01_FULL_45_34b; assembly: GCA_001822675.1. Taxonomy (GTDB): domain Bacteria; phylum Patescibacteriota; class Minisyncoccia; order Phycocordibacterales; family DSPV01; genus 01-FULL-45-34b. The sequence continues at coordinate 12,709 of MHRY01000039.1, read as the reverse complement.
ATTCGCAAACGTGACCCGAAGACATTTGTCCAAGGTTTACGTTTGGACATAAGATTCTCGTCTGACATCATTACTCTGTACCCTGATGCTGACACACCACCGTGGGTGATTGATAAAATTATCGAAGGAAATGGTGAGGAAAAAATCTCTGCTCTCATTTTTGGAGCTAAGGGGGCCGGAAATATCCCCAATAGAACTTACAAAAAAACAGGTAAATCGCTTATAGACATGATTAAACTTGCCACTGAAAAAGGGGTTGTGGTCGGCATCCTATCACCCTTCGATGATGGCCAGGTTGATCTTGACCGGTAGGAACTAGGCAAACTGGCAAAGACGGCCGGAGCAATCAGTCTCGAAAGTCTGACGCCGGCCATGGCCCCTGTAAAACTTGGCCAAGCGATCGCTCTGTACCCAAATAATCGACAGATGATCGAAACATACATCGCAACAGACATCATGGGCGAATTGCTCCCGGGTGTGAGTATGGAAAATTGAAATTGAAAAACATACAAGAAGGCATTCAGATGCCTTCTTTTTTATACACTTACAATCTTCCCGTCGGGAAGATTGTAAGTTTAAAATTCTTGTCCAATTATTCCTGTTTATTTAGAATTCTTGCTTTAGCTAAGTTAATTATTTCATCACTTAAGAAGCTCAAAAAACGCTTCCTCGTCGAGAATCGGCACGCCGAGTTTGATGGCGTCGTCGTATTTGGAGCCAGGGCTGTCGCCCGCGACAACATAAGAGGTGTTTTTGGAAACAGAGCCGATGACATCGCCACCCAGAGCTTTGATTTTTGCTTTAGCTTCATCACGGGACATGGAAGAAAGTGTGCCGGTCAGGACGAAGGATTTGCCCGCCAAAGGGGCCGCCCCTTTGGCGGGCACTTTAACCTTTTCTAACTCAACAAACTTAAGCAATCTTTTTACCAACGCTTTGTGTATTCTGTCTTTGAAAAAATCAACAACTGCTCGACCGACAATCGGTCCGACGCCGTCAATCTTTTCCAAATCTTCAAACTCGGCATTTTCAATCGCCTCGATTGTTTTGAAATGTTTTGCCAAATCCTCCGCTGTCTCCTCCCCCACTTGCGGAATCGAAAGCGCAACTAAGAATCTCGGCAAAGTTTGTTTTCTCGATTTCTCAATTGATTCGAGCAAATTGTCAACGGATTTTTCGGCAAACCGCGGCAAATTCAAAATATCTCCACGTTTCAGCGTAAAAATATCATCATAACTGGCAATTAAATTATTCTCGAGTAACACATCAATAATTTTCGGCCCCAAACCGTCAACGTTGAAAGCTTTCTTTGAAACAAAATGATACCATCGCCGTTTCTGCTGGGCATAGGAATTTTTGTTGACACATCGCCAGGCTGCCTCGCCCGGAATCCGCTCAATCCGACCACCATCGCCACACTCGGGCACACGTGCCGGCCAAACATATGGTTTTTCTTTGCCGGTGCGGAGTTCAGTCAAAACTTTGACGATATCAGGTATAACATCGCCGGCTTTCTGTAAAATGACGGTGTCGCCAATGCGGACATCGAGTCTTTTTATTTCATCTTCATTGTGCAGTGTCGCACGCGAGACTGTCGAACCAGCCACCAGCACAGGTTGGAGGTGTGCCACCGGTGTCAAAACTCCGGTGCGACCAATCTGAAGTGTAATATCTTCGATAACGGTCGTGACTTGCTCGGCTGGAAATTTAAAAGCAATGCCAAATCGCGGCGCTTTACCGGTGTAACCGAGCGAATCCTGCAAACGGCGCTCGTTGACTTTTATAACGACACCGTCAATCAAATAATCTTCCTTCCGTGCTTTCTTCTGCCACTCCCGCCAAAAAGAAATCACTTCATCAATATTTTTGCAAATTTTAAAATGTGAATTTACTTTAAATCCAAGCTCTCGAATGAACTTGAGCTCTTTTGCCTGCTCATCTGGCACGGGGGTACTCGATTGCGCGACGTCGTATATAAAAGTGTCGAGTTTGCGAGCCGCGGCTATTTTTGGATCAAGCTGGCGGATAGAACCCGCGGCAACATTCCGCGGATTAGCAAAAAGCGGCTCACCAGATTTTTCACGCTCAACATTAAGCCGCGCTAAATTTTTCTTGCTCATCCACACCTCGCCCTCAACGATAACATCGAGCGGTTTCGTGAGCTGAAGCGGCACCGAATCAATAGTCCGGACATTATGCGTGACGTCTTCACCAATCTTGCCGTTCCCCCGAGTGGCCGCCGTTTTTAATTTGCCTTTGACATACTCGAGCACCACCTTCAATCCATCAATTTTCAATTCCGCCACGTATTCGATGGCGTCTTTTTTTATCCCCGCCCCCGCCAAAAATCGCCGCGTTCGTGCGTCAAAATTCCTAATATCCTCTTCGGTAAAAGCGTCGTTAAAAGACCACTGCGGCACTTTATGCGGCACTTTGACAAATTCGGGTAGCGGCTCACCGGCCACCCTCTGTGTCGGAGAATCTGGAGTTACGAGTTCCGGATACTCTGTTTCTAACTTAACCAATTCATCTTTGAGCGAATCGAGAGCTTCCGCCGAAATTTCCTCACGATTCAAGACGTGGTAATCGTAACGATGATGCTCAATAGTTGCGCGCAGTTTCTCTACCCGCTCCTGTATTTCCTTCGTGGCTATTTCCATAGATTAATATTGCACCCTGATAGCCCGCTCTACTCTTCGCAGGTTTCCGGAAGCACAACTATTGTAGCCGCGCGACTCTATTTTAGTCAAAATATAGGCATTCGCCGGAATAGTGCGATCTTCGGTTTTAGTCACCGTGACAATCGCGCAATACGGGAGCGGCGTCGCGCCACTGTTAAAATTGAGATAAAAAATGCTGGTAGGGTTCGCGTTGCCACCACCGCCAATTCGAGATGAGACTATCGGATTGGTTGGCACACTCTGGCTTGCGGTTGTAATACTTTGGCCGTTGCAAAGAATGCTTCCGGGAGTTGAGGTTGCAAAAGCACTGGTAGCTGACGCTCTTAAATCCCAAAAAAGCGCGCATTCGATACCACTATCCGCGGCGTAAAAAGCAAATTGAGAATCTCTGCCGGATGATGAAATGACGAGCTCCCGAATCGCAATGTCGAGCATGGATATCCCAACGGCAATAAGAACACTAATCGTCAAAATAGCATAGAGAAGCGTAAAACCACTCTTCTTTTGCCTGCTAAGAAATTGATTTATTTTTGACAAAATCATGTGTGGGGTAAAAGACATAGTGGCGCTACCTTAAAATTGTTTCTTTCACTTTAAAAACTCTGACCGGCAAATCCTCTGTTTTCCAAGACATCGTCACAAAAATGCTGGATTCGTTATCATTTTCCCGAACAATGTTGACGGTACGGGTAAAAATACTAGACGGTGCCCCGCTTTGATAGCCATACACGTTATTTTGGATGCGAAGCGGACACGAAGCAGAGCCGCAAAAATTGGCAGCTAAAACAGTATTGTTTGGAACATCGACAACGCACGTGTTTCCGCTCATGCAAAGCGAAAGACTGGAAAGCCAATTCGACGAGCCAGTTAAACCAGAAAGAATGTTCGAGTCGCGGATATTTCGCACATATTCAGTTGCTTCTGAAGCCAAATAAAAGGCGGTGATTTCATCTCTCGCGTATCGAGCCGAAACCAAACCCGAAGAAACAATAAGGAGCGGCCCTGTTAAGGCAAAGGCGAGGACGGTAATGGCGACAAACGTTTCCACTAAAGTAAACCCCCGCGAATTTTTCTTGAGCGTTAAAGTTTCACTTGAAAGAAAACCTAGCCTCTTTCCCTCCGTAACAGGCGCTGGTAGTTTCTCCGAAAAATTAGTTGGGGTAAAGCCTCGTGAATTTTCCGAAAAATTCATTAGGTCAAGCCCCCGCGAATTTTCTCTGTTTTTTTTAATCTCTTGTTTCATACACTAAGGAGAGAGAGCGTAAAAAAGAACCCTTCTCTGTGAGACAAGTGTCTGAATAAGAAAAGAAGACTTTGTATCAGGTCGCGCTCCGGCATAACCTTGAATTGAAATTTTAACGCGCGGCTCCACGGTTGACGAACTTTCAGCTCCTTCAACATAAAACCACACCGCCGTCATAACGACTTCCGGCGCGGTAATCGACACATAACCACCACTTCCCACCTGCCTTTCAATAGCGCCATTGTTAAATCGATACATAACCGTGTTCGATCCAGTGTATTCCTTAAAAGCGATGAAAGAAGATCCGTTTGGGTAAGCGCAATTTTGTGGAGCAGTCAGTGTCCCTAAAGAACCGCAGTGGTATGCGGAACCGAAACGAATATTACGCGCCATACTTTCAACGGCAAAATTGAGGTTCTCCATGACAAGCTTGGCGGTACGAATTTTTTCGTTGGCGTGAACGATACTGAAAATGGCTCCTGAAACAACGACTAGAACCATACTGAAAATACCAACCGAGACAATCATCTCGAGGAGAATAAACCCGCCTGAATTTCGGGAGAAATTCATTCGGGCAGGCCCCCGCGAATTTTTTTTATAACAACTCATGAATTAACAAGAAAGGCTAGGGCAAACTGATATCTGACCAGTCGACTCCACTCGAATAGCTTTTGAGACGTTCTGTGGTGAACGGACATATATTTTCGCCGCACGGTAAAGAAATCCTTTGTTGCTTCGAAAAACCGCGTCCGGATCTGGCCGAAGAAAGACAATATTAAGATAAGTCAAACCTCCGACAACTCCGCTACAATCCTCGCCACCGGTCGTAAGAACTCCGCAAAATCGATCAATAACATTGCTCCTTTTTGTGTCATACTTTGCCACAAATTCCGTACCGCCATTCTCATTGCCAGTGTATTCATGATCGCCTGAAGATGAAGGCGGAATCGGTAGGTCGGCAAAAAGAACGTAACTACGGTTGTTTGCCGCGCCACTTCCGAGCGTGCTAAAAAAGTGAATACCGTATCCGGCGGAAAAGGTGGCGCTCGCCGTACCTGGCTGAAACTCTCGCACATTGATACTAGCCGCTTGAGCCTCACGAATAGAAAGAGCCACTTCATAAGCAAGATTGGTCAAAAGCACCGTACCATCAAACTTGGAACTGCTTAAGACCGTTATCACACTCATCACACTCACAATCGAGACAACGACCAAAAGCTCCACCAATGTGAACCCACGGGAATTTTTCTTGCGCGTTAAAATCTTGCTAAATATAAAATGCAACCCTATCCCATTCATAAAAATCATGGTTAATTTCTCCGAAAAATTCCTTCGGGTGAAGGCTCTTTTCCATCCTAGATTTTTTTTGGTAAAAAACTTTTTCATAAAATTAACCGAGAAATGAGGCGAGGGAGAGAAATTCAATACCGGTAATAAAAACAGCGAACGCCCCGCCGATTAAAAATGGGGCGAAGGGTATCTCGCTTTTCATTGTAAGATTTTTAAAAGAAGAGTTTAATCGACGAAAGATTGGTCGAATGAACAGAATCGTGAACGAATATGCCGCCCCTATCCAAAAAGCCAAAATAACACCAGAAGCCCCAAGAGAAAGCCCCAAAAAAGATCCGAGACCGAAAATGAGCTTCGCATCGCCAAAACCGATAAGACGTCCTTTTGAAAGGAGAAAAATAAGCGCGAATGGCAGGGCTAAAATAACCCCAGCGTAGAAATCTAAGCTCACAAACACACTCCCCCACAAGGAAGGCGAAATGAAAAAGAAAGAACGGCCAATGGCAAGCGCAATGAAAAAATAAACCGGACCATCGGGGATAATTTTATGCCGAAGATCGTAAACAACAATAACAATGAGAGTGCTCCAAAGCAGAGCGTCATAGAAAAAATGTGCTAAATTCGAATCGTGTTTAAAAAGTAGAAAAAAAACAAGACCGGTCATGAATTCCACGATCGGATATTGGGGTGAAATCAACGATTTACAGGCGTAGCACCTTCCTCGAAGAAATATGAAACTCAAAACTGGCACAAGTTCATAGAAATGAAGTTTTTTACCGCAGGAAGAACAAAAAGACCTTTTCCCGAAAGAGAGACCGGTGTTGTAACGAAAAATGACGACATTGAGAAAACTGCCGATAACAACACCAAACAGAAAATAAAAAAAAGAAGGCAGAAAATCCATAGATAGTATAAGTATAGGGCTCCGACGCTCTTGCCGCAAGAAGAAGTCGGAGTCCCGACCCATTTATAATTATTCAATGGCGTCGGGATATAAGTATAAGGAAAGAAAGGGAGAGAAAAGAAAACCCTGTCCGCCTAAGGCGGAACAGGGTTTTCGTTTTTTTTAACGACTTCGGAAATACGGGACTAGTTGCACGAAACATCAGCCCCATCAACAAGAGCGGCTGTCGCGGCCGCGCCAGTTTGAGCCGTGTATGTAGTGCCGGCCGAATTAGCGCCACGGGAAACACCAGTGCTATCAACGCACCAGAACGCACCAGTCTTCAAAGTCGCGGCAATTGCCCAGTTGGCAGCGGCGCCAGAAGCTGGCTTGCCGCAAGTCAGTGTAATACTGCCATTTGCATTAAATGAAGAGGTGATAGCTTGAGCGATGGTGGTATTTTGTGCGATGCTGTTTGCAGCACACACCGCATCATAATCACCGTCGGAATCATAAATAAGTTCTGCTTGGGCTCGCACGTTCGATAAGTTTGCTTTAACAGCGGCATCTCCCGCGCGGTTTCTAGCCTGATTAAGCGAAGCAAGCACTACTGAAGTTAAGATGCCGATGATGGCGATAACTACCAAAAGTTCAATTAACGTAAAACCTTTACTTTTTAGTGTCATATCATAAATAATTAACTACTATGTTTCGCTCTAACCTTCGCTAAAGCGAAAAACTCGACCAACCCCGTAACGGGGAATTTTTAAAGTAACAAAGCCATTATACAGTAGCGGAAAAAGGCTGGAAATAGGGCTTTGGGGATAAGAGCCTGTTCACTGTTCTCGTGGCACAGAGGGAAGATTGTGAACAGGCTCTAAGAGACCATACGCGACCTCTATTGGATAGCCGATGAAATATTGTAAATCGGGATAAGAACCGACGCCAAGAGAAAGCCGACGCCGAGACCGAGAAGCACAATCATAACCGGCTCAATCAAGCTAACCAGGGTGTCTATGGCATTTGTCACTTCCCGCTCATAAAAACGAGATAGTGTCTTTAAAATCGCGCCTAATTCTCCAGATTCCTCGCCAACCCTAACCATTTGCACCAAAATACCCGGAATTTCTTCGTGTTTTGAAAAAGACTCTGAAAGTGTTTTACCGCCCTTAACCGACTCTGAAACATCGCGGAGCACCCCTTGATAGACAGCGTCATCAACAACATTGGCGGTTATTTCGATGGCTTTGACAATCGGAATAGCGCTTAAAAGCATCGTGGTTAAATTGCTTGAAATACGAGAGAGGAAAAGCTTGGTATACAAAGTGCCAACATAGGGAATGGCAAGTCGAGTTTGAGAAAGCACGATCTTCCCTCCCGAGGTTTTCGCAAAACGCCACAAAAATATGGAACCGACAATGAGCACCGCGAAAAAGAATAGTCCATAATCCACCAAGAAACTGCTTACACCAAGCACCACTTTAGTATAAAGAGGAATATCTTGCCCCGAATCAATAAGAATCTGGCTAATAGAAGGAATAACTTTGGTGAGCATGAGTATCATAACCACAATAAACGTAAACACCACGAAAGCCGGGTAGACAAGCGCGTTCTTAGCCTTGGACGTTACTTCATAGGAACGCTCCAAATAGTCAGCGAGAAATAGAAACGTTTCATCGAGCTTGCCAGACTCTTCCCCTGCCCTAACCATGTTGATGTAAAATTCAGAAAAAACATTTCCATGCCGAGACAGCGCCTTGGAAATCGCGCTCCCCGCCTGCAAATCATCAGCGACCTGGCTTAAAATTTTTCGCAGTATCGGCTTGTCTGATTCAGCCCCGAGCAATTTGAAAATTTGCAAAGCCGACACCTGGGCCTCAAAAAGCGTAGACACCTGGCGCGAGACGATGACAATGTCTTTGTTAGTCACTCGATCGAAAAGCGAGAAATTCATGCTTAAAAAGCCCTCGCCGGTTTTCTCTGGAGTAAGAGACGAAATAATGAGTCCCCGTCTCTGAAGCGAAGTAATGGCAACATCGTTGTTTACCGCATCAATCGTGCCCTCGCGCACTTCTCCGGTTTTTTCAATTGCTTTGTATTTAAATAACATAGTCTATATCCAAATAACCAAACACCAAGAAACAATAACCAAAAATTACATGAGTCGCTCCAGACCTTTCGGGTTGAAGGAGAAAGAGATGGCGTTCTCGGCAGTAATTTCACCGGAGCGGACTAGTTCGGAAAGACAGCGATTCATGTCAATCATGCTCTGCTCGGCTCCTGTCTCAATCACGGTATTGATTTCATGAGTACGGCGTTCTCGAATCAAATTTGAAACCGCGTTGTTGCTGATCAAAAGCTCGTACGCGGGGATGAGTCCGCCGGAAATGCGCGGAATGAGCCTCTGCGAGAAAATACCGGTCAGGCTTCCGGCGAGCTGAACGCGAATTTGCTCTTGCTGGCCAGCAGGAAACGAATCAATGATGCGATCGATAGTCTGCGCCGCGTTGTTTGTGTGGAGCGTTGAGAGCACGAAGTGGCCGGTTTCCGCGGCCGTAACCGCAGTGCCGATAGTATCGATGCTCCGCATTTCTCCAATCATAACAACGTCAACATCTTGCCGAAACATAGCCAGAAGACCGCTATGAAAATCGGCAGTGTCCACCCGGACCTCCCGCTGATCAATCATCGATTTTTTAGGTGTGTGAACATACTCAATCGGATCCTCAATGGTAATGATGTGCTCGGCACGGAGCTCATTGATTCGGTCAATCATCGCGGCCAGCGTCGTCGTTTTGCCGTGGCCGACAGGGCCGACAACCAAAAAAAATCCCTGCTGTTTTTCCGAAAAGGTCTCGAGAATTGGCGGCAAGCCGAGCTCCGCGAATGTGCGGATCTGTTTCGGAATAAGCCGAAGCGCGACACCAACAGAACCTTGCTGGAAAAAAGCGTTGCCGCGGAAACGCGTGCCGTCTTTGAACGTGTAGGAAAAATCGATTTCTTTTTGTTCAAAAAAACGATCGCGGTTTTCTTTTGTTAAAAATTCAGACAGTAATCCAAGCATGTCCTCTTTAGCCAAAACGCCTTTTTTGACAAGTGGCACGAGAAAGCTCGAGACTCTGATCATCGGACGGAAACCGGAAGAAAGATGGAGATCCGACGCTCCTTCTTTAATCACCGACCCGAGCAATTCATCGATTTCTTTTCGATATTCCATAGATTATTTTTTATGCATTTTGACTATTTTTAACACTTCCGAGAGCACTTCGGAAGGAATGGCGCTTGCTTTGACAATGTAACCCGCCACACCCATTTTTTTGGCGCGTTCAATTTCCGACGACTGCCCTTGATTGGTAAGCATGATCACGATGGATGTACCCGCCAGATTATTTTTGCGAAGATTCTCCAGAAGTTCAATACCGTCCATGGTAGGCATGACAATGTCTAAAATAAGCACATCTGGGCAGGGCTTATCTTTGAGTTTGGCGATGGCCGCTTCCCCGCTCGGCGCGGTGTCGACATCAAAACCTTCCTGCTTGAACTTGAGCGCGTACATATTAAGAAGAAAATCATCGTCATCGACAATGAATATCCGACACTTTTTCTTATCTAGTTTTTCTTCCATGATATTAAACGTAATGTTTATAAAAACTATAATTTATTAACCTCTTCAAAAGGAATTTCCTTGCTAAAAGCTTTGATAATGGCGTCTTCCTTCATGAGAAGCGCTCCTTGCGTCCGTGCGGCTTTCATAATTTCGACTTCAGTCGGGTTTTTAAGAATGACACTCTCAAGCTCTCTCGTCATTTCCAAAACTTCAAAGACTGCGGTGCGTCCACGCACGCCAAGCGGACATTCTGGTGTTGGTGAAGCGGTATAGACAGATGGGCCAAACGGAATTTCTTTTTTAAACCTCTCCGGCACATCTTCAAACTGCTTTTCAATTAAAAGTTTGATACTGCCGTCAACCGGAATAGATTTACCGCCACCCGGGCAAAGCGTTCGGACCAATCTCTGGGCCATGGCAAGGATAAGCGTTGGAGCAATAAGATACGGGTCGACACCCATATCTATAAGACGCGGAATGACACCGGCGGCATTGTTGGTATGAATGGTTGAAAGCACCAAATGTCCCGTAAGCGCGGCTTGCACGGCAAGCTGCGCGGTCTCTTTATCTCTAATTTCACCAACCATGATTATATCAGGGTCCTGGCGGAGCGTTGATCGAAGACCGTTGGCGAACGTGTAACCGATTTCCGGCCGGACTTGGGATTGGTTCATACCGGGAATGTTGTACTCCACTGGATCTTCAAGGCTAAGTACATTCGCGCCTTCCTTATCAACCTCATTTAACATTGAGTAGAGCGTTGTAGACTTGCCCGACCCTGTCGGCCCTGAAATCAAAATCATGCCATAGGGGGCCTTAATAGCTTTTTTAATAAGCTCGAGATTGCGTTTCGAAAAACCCATTTGATCAATGCTTTTGACTCCGCGTTCGGAGTCAAGAATTCTCATCACGATCTTTTCACCATAGTAGGCGGGAAAGGTCGAAACGCGGAAATCGATTTTCCGACCTTCAATACGCGCCGAAAAACGCCCGTCTTGTGGTTTGCGTTTTTCATCAAGACGCATATTTGAAAGAATTTTGATACGCGCCACCACCGCGGAATGCACCTTGACCGGCAAAATAAGACTGGTATGTAGCACTCCATCGACTCGGAAACGCACTCTGATTTTTTCCCCCGTGTGCTCGATGTGAATATCTGAAGCGCTACCTTCGGAGGCATAGTGAAGAATGGTCGCGACAATCTTGGTGACCGGAGCATCTTCAATAATTTTGGTGCCGCCCGAGACATCCGGTTCGGCCACTTTTGTCTCCGCGGCAATTTCCGATTCTTCCGCCGACAACTCTGTCTCAAGTTCGGAAAGGGCTTTCGTTACTTCACCGGAGAGGCCTTTGTACACTTGAAGAATTTTTTCAAAATCTGCTTCAGAAATGAGGAAAATTTTAAACGGCAGATTAATTTTTGATGAAATGAAGTTGAGAGCGTCTCTGGCTTCAATATTGTCTGGATCGACAACCCCAACCTCAAGCACTCCCTCATGAAGCCCGATGGGTACGAATTTGTAGTGAAGCGCTGATTCTTCAGGAACATACTTCAAGAGCTCAAACGGCACGTCTTGATTTTCGATAACCCGAGTTGGAATACCCAAAGAATCTCCTTTGGCATTCAAAATATCCTGCGGACTAATACCGCGTTTAAGCAGTGCCTCTTCCACGTTTCCGCCGGCGGCGCGGACTTCCTTCTTTACCGCGGAGATATCATCCGCGCCTATGATTTTTTTCTCGACAAGTGTTTCTAAAATTCCCATTTTTTCTCAAAATAAAAACTCCCCTAAATATTACCTGTCGCGATAAGTGGCTGAACCCGAAGAAACTGCTGAAAGTGGCTGGAACGGATTGTTTCGCCCTGCTGGCTCCGGATCAATGACCTTGCCGAAATCGCTCAAACTCTTAAATACCGGATCGTCAAAAAAGGAATCGTCGAGTTTGAGCGAATTGAGTTCGGCCAAAAGCACGATGAATTCGCGTCCCACGCCAGCTTCCGGCCCAATCGTCGAAACAAGTAATGCCGAATCTGGAGAAGAGCTTTTTTTAAAAAAGAAAGTGTAGGCGAAAAACGCCAACACAAGGAGGACAAGAGCGATGATAATTTTTTTTGTGTTGCTTAATGTCATGTTATTTTTTAAGCCAATATGTCCTTGTACTTACCTGATAGGTGTTAAAGTTTTCTTTGGTCGCCTTGAAATTAACAGAAACAACATCAACAATCCGCAAACTTCTTTCGATATCATTCATAAAATTTTTGAAGTTTTCGTAGGAACCGGCGATTGAAAAATTAAAAAGTATCGAATCATACTTTGGAGCGCCTGTCGGGTTAGAGATTCCGGAATTTGGAGAAAAATTTTGACTGCCGGAACTTCCGCCACTATCGCTTGGGTGTTCGATTTGGATATCGCGGATAAACATACCGTAACGAGACGCGATGTTATTGATATCGATAATGAGACGAACGTTGTCAACACTGTCCGGTAGCATTTTTTCAAGCTGTGAAAGTTCTGCTTGGCTAAACGTAGCATATCTGCTGATAAGTTGCCGACGTACTACGTCAATTTCGTTGGCCTTGAGAAGTGCCGCGCTGTACTCCGCTTCTTCTGCCTTCAAACTTTTCACCGTCTGATAGTGATTGTCGACAAAGCCGAAAAATGTCCAGATCGACGCCGCCACTAAGATGATTCCAAGAATGTTTGACATAAATAAAAATTTAAAATGAAGGACTTCCTTCTCCCTCTGCGTTGCCGGCCTCAATACTCTGCGGCGCCGCGTTTGAAATGTTTTCGCTTAAAACGTTTTTAGAGTATGAAATAAGGCTTGGGTCTAAAGACGCATTGAAAGTGAATATGACATTGCCACTTGAATCAAGATTCAAATTTGAAAAAATCGGATTTCTAATAAACGGGCTTTTAGTGAAAGCGTCTGACTCGAGAGCGATAGTGTTGAAACTTCGGGCCTCTCCGCGCATCTCCACTTTCACCGCACCGTCAACATCG
>MHRY01000038.1 GCA_001822675.1 Candidatus Taylorbacteria bacterium RIFCSPLOWO2_01_FULL_45_34b | reverse complement strand
CACCCTGTCACTCGACAGGGTGTATTCGTTCGTTGAAAAAAGAATATGAAAAGTCAACCGAGTAAATCAAAGTATCATTTTTCCACGCTTCTCGTCCATGCGGGCGAAGAGCCGGATTCTCAAACTGGTTCCATTGCGCCAGTTCTTGTTCGTTCCAAGACATTTTCCCAAAATATATTTGGTGAGGAAGGGGAGTATCAGTACAGCAGAGGCAAAAATCCAACACGGGTTAAACTTGAAGAAAAACTTGCGATACTTGAAGGTGGTGGGCAGGCGTCCGTTTTTGGTTCTGGAGTCGCGGCAGAAGCGGCGTTATTTCTCACTCTTTCTCCTGGCGATCAACTCTTTTGTTGTCAGGAGATCTATGGAGGCACGTATCGACTTCTTTCGGAGTTACTTAACCGTTTTGGTATCGTTTCGCGTTTCGTCAATTTCAACAATGAGAAAGAAATTTGTGCGGCAGTCACTCCGCAGACAAAATATTTATGGGTAGAAACACCGACTAATCCATCGCTTCACGTTATTGATTTTAGTCTTGTGGCGCGCGTGTCAAAACAGTTGAGTATTCCATTTGTTGTCGACTCAACATTTGCTCCACCTTGCTCCACTAGACCGTTTGAATATGGAGCGGAAACTGTCATCCATAGTTTGAGTAAGTACATTGCGGGACACAACGATGTTTTAGGAGGCGCGGTTATCACAAAAAATCCAGGACTTCATGAACGGTTGGTGTTTATGCAAAAAACTCTTGGCGCGGTGCTTTCCCCTGATGAGTGCTACCGAGTGCTTCAGGGGGTGAAAACACTCACGTTACGTTGGAGATGGGTGAGTGAAAGCGCCCTTTGCGTTTCTCGTTTTCTTGTCACTCATCGAAAAGTTAAACGAGTACTCTACCCCGGACTTATTTCTCACCCAGGACATGTAATTGCCAAGCGGCAGAGCAGGGAAGGTTTTGGAGGCGTGCTTTCTTTCGAGTTGCGCGAGCACAGGCTTGAAAAGTTGAAATGTTTTGTTGATGTTTTGAGGAAAACAAGCCCGATAATTTACGGCGAAAGTCTTGCCAGTCCCGAAACAATCATTTCGTATCCGGCACTCATGAGTCATAAGAGTTTACCGCAAGAGGTGAGACGCTCTCTTGGCATCAGTGATAGTTTTTTCAGGTTGTCACTTGGGTTTGAAGATCCAAAAGATATAATTTTTGGTTTTACATCAGCACTGAATGCAATCTGATTGTACCCACCGTTTGCGTTATAGCAACGGTGGGTTTTTCTTTACACTTTCCCGTTTTCATTTTAGACTTGTTTTATGTCGAGGTAGCTCAATTGGTGAGAGCGGGCGTTTCATAAGCGCCAGGTTGTGAGTTCGATTCTCACCCTCGACACAATAAACAATAATTAGGTAGTTGCAGGTGATATGAATAAATAAAAAAGATCGACACCTGTCGATCTTTATGATTACTACGCTCAAGCTTTAGAAACGTTTCTTGATCAAAAACAATGCCCCATCGTCCTTCGATTTTATCCCGACACTAAGTGTTTGCCTCGTGTCGAGATAATACCTTACGCCTCCTTTCCGCGAAAGTGTCAGGTTGTCGGTGAACGCGACCTCTGGGTCGAAATCTGGTTTAAGCGGTCTCATGTCCCGTGCCGCTTCAATATGATTGTCGTCGGCGCTGTCGATTTCGCCATGGCGGATTTTCCATACGCCGAGCGATCCCATGTTCAGAGTTTCTTTGCTCAAAAGCGGTTCCGCATCCTTTTCAGGTTCCCCCCTATTCATTGTCCGCTCGAACTCTCGTCCAGCGTACATATCGCTTCTGAAAAGCGCCCAGACATTCGATGGCTGACTCGACACCGTGCTTTCTTTAGAAGAAGATTTTGTTTCTGTTTTTTTCTCTGTGTCAGCTTCCTTTTTCCATGGTGGTTTTTCAGTAGCTTTAGTCGGGGACATGAGTGCCGCTAGTGATGAGACGGTAGTGATGTTTGTGCTTTCGTCCGCGAGGGCTTGGATGGGAGTGAGTAAGGCGAGGGCTAGAATTTTTGCGAGGTGCATACAACTCCTTTGATTGACCGGTTTTTTGTGAACCTTGTATCAAACCAACTCTATTAGAGCAAATTGGTTGGTATTGTAAAGTGCCCACTAAGTAGTTCTTTGAGATTGTATGATCTTATGTATAATAGTTGCATTCAAGGAAACAGACTTTTTCTAAAAAGAAAAAAGTTTGTTTTTGAGAAATATATGCGTTTGCGGCTGTAGCTCAACGGTAGAGCACTCGCCTGTAGAATTACTGCAGCTTTTCGCTGAAAGGCGGATTGAAACTCTCTGGGATATCGGTGGAGGCTTAACCCCGTTTTGGGGCATGCGAATACCGAGGGAACCTCTCATCAATTTTGGATTTTAGAAATTTCTTGAACCCAAAATTGATGAGGGGGCGCCGTAGAGACTAGATACCAGAGCACCTAAGGGAACACTTACACCGATTTTAGGTCGGTGCAAGGGAACGAAGTGAACACTTATGCCGACTTCTTAGTCGGCGCAAGGGAACACTATTTATGTCAGTCGGTTTCAAACCGGCGGACAAGTAAACCTACGGTGAAGATATAGTCCACGCCAAAGCGAAAGTTTTGGATAAGTGCACGCGAGAGGTCGTGGGGTCAGCACCCATCAGCCGCGCAAGCAAGTCCCCGAAAGGGGATTTTTGCTTGCGCGGCTGAAGGAAGTGAACTGCTTCACTTCCGTTGGGTGCTGACCAGCGGAGGCATATTTTTTCAGTAGAAAAAATGCCGAGCTGGTGCCCAGACAAATCTCTGCGACGGCAGAGATTTAGTCGAGGGCAAACCCATCAGCCGCGCAGCGGCAAAATACCACTTCGATTTCTGTCGAAGTGGTATTTTGTTGCCTATGGCATGATGGATGCTGACGGCCGGAGCGCACGGAGCGGAAGCGGAGCCCGTCGTCAGCAGACGACGGGCGCGAGGCAGGGTCGGAACTTTGTGAGCGCGGTGGCGCGAACAAAAGCTATGACCAGCACCCTAGAGCCGCGCGCCAGTTTTTCGTTTTGATGTTTTTATACACAATGGCCAGCGAGATCCATGAAGTATAATAGAGTGGTAGTGAGGTAACTTAAACATTAATATTTAAAATATGGACAACAACAAGAAAATTGAGTGGTTGCTTCGGATCGGTGTCGCGGGGGAGTTTCTCGGCCATGGCCTTTTGGCAATCGGAGGCAAAAAGGATTGGCTTGGCTGGATCAGCCAGATGACTAATGTGAGTGATTCAACTGCGGCCACGCTTTTATTACTGATCGGTTTTCTCGATGTCGCTGTGGCGATAATTGTTCTTGTTAAACCAATGCGTCCGGTGCTCCTGTGGGCGGCGTTTTGGGGTTTTTGGACTGCTTTGGTTAGACCTTTAGTTGGACAATCAGTTTTGGATTTCATCGAACGTTTTGCTAATTGGGCAGCGCCATTGGCATTATTCTATTTTTACAAAAAAGACAACTCTAACCGATAATTCATTTCTCTAACTTGGACATTGGATGTCCAAGTCTACTTGTGCACAGCCTCCTATTGACAAGTGGTGGCTTCGTCTGGTAATTTCTAATCAGAATTAACGCTCCTCGAAAAAGGGTCGGTCGCAGTGCCAAGCTTATTTGGTTTTTTGAAATAGGCTCGGCAATGCGACCGAGCCAGTTGTTATAGACTCTTGCCGCAGAAACGAACAGAAAAACTCAAAAAAAGAAAGAAAAAATATGAAGCGACTAGGCTTCGTTGGGGTGATCGCAACCGCACTCCTGTTTACCGGTTGCATATCTTCGTCTTTTGGGACAAAGATGAGTCAAGGTCAAGTTGATCAGATCAAA
Source organism: Candidatus Taylorbacteria bacterium RIFCSPLOWO2_01_FULL_45_34b (assembly GCA_001822675.1). Classification (GTDB taxonomy): domain Bacteria; phylum Patescibacteriota; class Minisyncoccia; order Phycocordibacterales; family DSPV01; genus 01-FULL-45-34b. The sequence continues at coordinate 2,365 of MHRY01000038.1, read as the reverse complement.
AAAGGTGTGAGTACCAAGGCAGATGTCGAGACTATCCTCGGCCAACCGGTGAACACCTCTATGATCGGCGATGGTCGTCGGGTCATGACTTATTCATACTTCGCGCAGTCGGCGCGTGCGAAGGGGCAATCCTTCATTCCGTACATAGGACCTTTTATCGGCGGAGCAACAGGGGAGAGGAATCAACAAATCCTACAGATATATCTCAATAAGGACAATATAGTCCAGGACTATGAGTTTAACGATTCATCGAGTACGATTGACAGCAGAGGTGGCATTTTCAACCAGCAGATCAAATCGACCCCGGTACCAGTTTCAGCGCCCAAAACTGAACCTGTGTCGAAGGTCGGCAGTGGTGACGACAAGAGTCCCAAAATCGTTGCGGCACCACCGGCTCCAGGGTTGGAGCAAGAGAGGGGAAAGTAAGTTTTTCCCCGCAATATGGAAGCCGTCAGTTTGCGTTCACGCATCTGATGGCTTTTTTCTTACACTAAAAACTTTGTTATTCACCCACCAGAAAGTTTTTTACTAAAAATTACAAAGTCACCGTTACACAACTCAAGCGATCGCTCGAGTTGTGTAACAATGGCTGATATTAATATTTCTGTCTCGCGTACCACCAAATTGTCAACTAGAAAATGTTTAATGATCACTTAATTTGCGCGTGGTGGTTGCGTAAATTAAGTGCACGCTGATTCGCCGAGAGAAACTGGTGGCTTTTTGGAATTCTTGCTATGCTCCGAATATGCCGAAGACACCACGAAACAATTTTTGGGATAAGGAATACCACGATCCGAAACATCTCTCACTTTCAACCGAGCCGGCGGAAGATTTAGTGAAATTTACGCGCTGGCTTATTCGTGATTCCGGAAAGAGTTTACTTAATCCGACCGCTCTAGTGCTTGATCTTGGATCGGGCAACGGCCGGAACCTTATCTATTTAGCCAAGGAATTTGGTTCTCGCGGCGTCGGGTACGACGTTTCAGGCGAGGCGGTTTCACAGGCGAAAAAAGCGTCAGTGGGCTTACCACTTTCTTTCTCTGCTCGTTCGATTGCGGGCAAAATTTATTTACCCAACAACTCGGTTTCTATTGTTCTCGATATGATGACGTCCCACGTGCTTCGGCTTGCCGAGCGGGAAGCACTCCGAGATGAAATATTTCGAGTTTTGAAACCGGGTGGATTTCTTTTTTTCAAAACGTTTCTTCTTGATGAAGACGTGAATGCCGCGACATTTCTTCGGGAACATCCATCCGACGAACCCGGCTCTTATATTCACCCGACGCTCCACTCTTATGAACATGTGTGGCAAGAAGACGAACTTCGCGATTTTTTCGGATCGAGTTTCGAAATTTTGAAAATCGAGAAATCTCACAAGCACCTCTTGCACGGCAAACCTTTCAAACGTCGTTCTATTATGGCGTACATGCGCAAAGGCTAAGCGTCTGTTCATATCCCCAGCAACCTTTTGCGTTTGAGAGAGTGATATAATAACAAGTGAGAGAAATAATCGTGTTTATAAGAAATGAGCTCAAAAACAAAAAAGAGCGTTTTCATACTCGCCTTACTCCTCCTGTCTTTGCCCGTTTGGGCGAAGTTAGCTTCAATAGGTCAGGTTATTGTGGTTGAAAATTCAAAACCTTCAGATGAGACTGTTTCCTACGTTTCTCAAACAGAAGAGTCGGTTATCTCTGATACGGCCAATGTGGCTTCTGCAATTCCAGATGAATTGGCTTTGTCAAAGTTGGCGATTAGCAAAGCTGGAGAAGTGGATATTGGGAGCGACACTTTTTTGTCTGATTCCCGCGAGGATGTTTCAGTTACCGATACCGCTTTGCTTAAAACAACTACGGAATCAATAGCATCGGCTCCGGTCAACGAAACACCCGAAGTGTACCTTTCTGTCGAACCGGGCCCTATGCCCGAGCCAACCCTCGCTTTAGCGGGAGCGCAGATTCTTACATACACAGTCGCCTATCTTACGGCGGTCGGCGGGGATGTGGTTGTTAAAAATGTCCGAATAGAGCGCGTAGGCCTTGCTCCTGACGTGGTATTCAGCGCTGTTGGTATTTTTAATAACGGTAGCACTGTTGGTATAGCCAGAGCTTTGCGCGGAGACCATACGTATGATACCCAAGTCTCTTTTGTCATTAAAAAAGGTGAGACACACCAGATAAATTTGTTTGGCAGTATGGTCTTCGATTTGTCGGCGTATGATGGGCTTATGCCACAATTGTCCCTCGCGCGCATCGACACGGATGTTCCGGTTAAAGGGGGTCTTCCAATCACCGGAGTTGCCCACACTATTAATAGTAGTTTAGCCATCGGCACATTAACGGTTGAGCATAGTCAGTACGATCCGGGT
>MHRY01000037.1 GCA_001822675.1 Candidatus Taylorbacteria bacterium RIFCSPLOWO2_01_FULL_45_34b | reverse complement strand
CGAACAGCAAGAAAGTCTCATTCACTTTATCAGTCATGAGGTCAAAGGGTATCTCACAAAAAGTGGTGATACCTTTGCGGGCATTCTCGAGGGAGATTACGGAGCGGTTGGCGAAGAAGTGAAAACATTAGTGGGAGGAGCCTTTAAGGAAAACCGAAAAGGAGTGAAACAAGTTGAAGATATTCTCCGGTCTTCCAACCAGAAAAAAGGCACTATTCAATACGACATGAAGCCGTTTGATTTCAAAAAAACGGTGGAGAAGGCGGTGGAAGAAATGGGGGCGGAAGCACGAGCAAAGGGCTTGGAAATGAAAAAAGATATCGACCCGAACGAAACCTTTAATATGGTCGGCGACGAAAACCAGCTTAGCGAATACTTGATTCGAAATTTGATTAAAAACGCAATCAACTACACACTCACCGGTCACATTACAGTTAGTCTTTCAAAAAAAGCTGGCAAACTGCTTTTTAGCGTCAAAGACACTGGTATGGGAATTACAGAAGAAACAATGGCGCGTCTTTTTACTGAAGGTGGACGCGGCGCGGATTCCGTTAAAATAAATGTGCATAGCACCGGCTACGGCCTCTACATCGCCAAAGGCATTGTAGAAGCCCACAGCGGCAAAATCTGGGCCGAATCCGAAGGCAAAGGAAAGGGCTCAACCTTCTTTACTGAATTAAATCTCGTAATGTAACAAAGAAACATAGACAAAATTTAATATTCGTAGTAGCTTACAACTGGAGTTTGAAATATTGGTAAGTTAACAAAACAACCTACACGGAAGGAACCGGATGAAAAAGAAGATTATGGTCCTCGATGCCTTTACAAACGTGCACGAGGCAGCACTGGCCTTTATTCAAAGACAAGACTGGAGAGTGGTGGACTGCGAGATTGTCTTTTGCGGGTCAAACTCTGAAGTGCTTGAGAAGCTCACTGAGGGAGCGGCCTATGCCGTCGTCCCTATTCGAAACTCAATCGCTGGCGAAGTCACGAAAGTGACAGAAGGTTTAGCAAAGTTTCGAGAAGCTGGGTATGACCTACAAGAGCGAGATCGGTTTGATCTTCAGATCAACCACTGTCTCATGGCGTCTCAACACGTTAACCGAGCTGAAGAGCTCGAGCGTGTAATGTCGCACGAGCAAGCAATGGAGCAGTGTGGCAAATATCTCGATAGCATTGGGATCACTCCCGATAGACGTAGCAAGCGCGACTCGACCGGCAATGCAGCGAAGGCTGTTGCCAAGCTCGGACCCAATGTGAAAATTGGGGCAATTGCTCCCAAGGCAGCGGCTGAAGAATACGGACTGAAGATTTTGGCCGAGGGCATTCAAGATGTCCCGGACAACAAGACGACGTTCGTTCTTCTTCAAAACGAGGCAATGGTCAGAGCGGTTGTCGTCGGCATCGTCGGCATCAATGGTCGCTTCGGTCAGATGCTCAAGGGATTTTTTGAGCAACTTGGCTGTTCGGTCATTGGCTCCGACGAGAAAAATTCCACAGGACTATCTAACGCTGAAGTTGTTCTGCAGTCCGAAGTGGTAGTCTTCTCGGTTCCGATCAAGAGTACGCCAGCGGTAATTCGTTCGGTGTTACCTAGTATCCGGGAAACTCAACTACTGATGGACGTAACGTCCGTTAAGCAGCCTGCCGTCGAAGCGATGCTTGAAAGCAAAGCTCAAGTCGTGGGACTTCATCCGATGTTCCGGCCCGAAGTGCCCTTCGATGGACAAACTGTGGTAGCATGCCCAGCCCGTCTGACTGCACCCGACTGGAAAACTTGGGTCGTTAATATGCTGACGGCCACGCGAGCCCAGATCAAGTGGAGCACACCAGCTGAACATGACGGGTACATGACGACTGTTCAGGTGATCCCTCATTTGGGTAACCTGACGAGCGCCTTACTCATCACTGAAGTTGGTGTGTCAGTGAGCGAGAGTCTCGCTTTCACGAGTCCTTTCTATCGGGTGATGTTCTCACTCATGGGACGGCTCGTGAGTCAGAGTTCTGACCTCTACACTTCGATTGTCATGGAGAATCCGGAAACTCTGACCATGCTCGAGCGACGGATCGCAATCGAGCAACGCTTGGTGCAAATGATCCGCGACAAGGACCAAGCGGCTTTCGAAGAGTTGTTCGTTCAAGCCAATATGCACTTCGGTCAGGATGTTACCAAGGAAGCAAACGAGTTGTTCATGAGAATCCTCGGGGTTCTCTCCACACTCTACGGCAAGAGCTCGGTAACGTTGGAGTTCAGCAAAGCGCAAAGTCGGCCGGGACTTTTGGAAAGAGTTTCCAAGGTCTTCAGTCAACGACAGATCAACCTGACGGGGATCAACTCCGTAGTGCTTGATGGCCAACGCTTGCAGTTCACGATTAGTTTCGAACAGTCACGCGCCTCCGACGAAGTTCGTCGGGCGCTTGAGGAAATCGAGGATTGGTCCGACCCCAAGGTGGAAATTCTCAATTGATACAGCTCAACCTCAAAACGAGAGTCAGTAAGTTAATACTGGCTCTCGTTTTTTTAATAACACAAAAACTCTACGGGCTGGCCACACGCTATTGCCTTCAAGACCTCTTTATTCTCTAACTACTTATCCACATTGTTATGTGGACGCTCGTTCACATATACTATAACTAAGAAAGTTTATTCATAATCATTTTGAATTGTATGTCATATCTTCAATACAAAAGGGCGCTTGAGGTGGAAATAGAGAGGGTGAACGAAATCATAGATTTCAAAGTGGTACACGGAAAAAGATATGGAGTAGAAGCGCGGCGACACAAAGTTCTGACCGCAAGAATGCAAGAACTCACCAAACATGGATTCTTCTATCGTTTTCGGCAAATGATAGCCACAATTGCTCTTTTTTAAAAAACCACAATGTTAAACGACCAAAAAAACAAAATATTTTCGTTCTATGAGTCCCGAAAACGAATGCCCACCTACAGCGAGATGATGAAGCTCCTCGGTTTCAAATCAAAAAATGCAGTCTTCCGTTTAGTAGAAAAACTTATCGAAGCAGACATCGTCGGCAAAGACCATCTCGGGCGGCTCGTACCAACCAAAAGCTTTGACGAAGTTCCACTTTTAGGAACGGTCAAAGCTGGCATCCCAGATTCGGCCGAAGAAATGCTCCTTGAAACTGTAAATCTAGGAGACATACTAACCCCACGCAAAGAATCCACTTATATTCTCGAAGTAGATGGGGACTCTATGATCGATGCCCATATCATGGACGGGGATTGGGTCGTAGTTGAAAAAACAAACCACGCCACACCAGGCCAAATCGTCATAGCCGAAGTTGATGGCGAATTCACCATGAAATATTATCGCGAAAGTGGAAATAAAGTCTGGCTCGAACCCGCTAACAAAAAATACAAATCAATTTATCCCACCGAATCGTTAAAAGTTATTGCGTTGGTCAAATCAGTGATCCGACAATTTTAATGTGGAAGCCCCGAGGTTGAACCTTGGATCCGAAGAAAGGTTCAACCTCGGGGCTTAAGTCTATCTCTTCTCTTTATAAGTGAGCCTCTCATATTTTTAAAGCTACTGAAGCTCGTGAAGTTTTGGAAGCCATAAGCTCTCTTGTTACTTCAACAAAAAGGCCTTTTCTGTTACCATTGTTGGATGACAAAGCAAGTCAAAAAAACTGCTCTCTCCGGCGTTCAGCCGACTGGGAAACCTCACATTGGGAACTATTTTGGGGCTATGCGGCAATTTGTGGAACTCCAAAACACTTATGGAGGTTTCTTCATGATTGCTGATTATCATGCCTTAAACAGCGTCCAAAGCGCGAAAGACTTAAAAGAAAACATCGTGGACGTGGCGCTTGATTATCTTGCCATTGGGCTTGATCCTTCCAAGGCAACTATTTTCAAGCAATCCGACGTGTCCGCCCACACGGAACTTTCATGGATTTTTGACACTATCACAACTGTTGCCTTTCTTATGCGCGCTCACGCCTTCAAAGATGCCGAGGCTAAAAATAAAGAAATAAGTGTGGGAACGTTCAATTACCCAATGCTTATGGCCGCGGACATTTTGCTCTACGATGTAGATGTCGTACCTGTTGGGGCTGACCAAAAACAACATGTCGAAATCACACGGGATACAGCGGAGAAATTTAATAGAATCTTTGGTGAGACTTTCAAACTTCCAGAAGCCCTGATCATGAAAGATGTTGGAACTGTTCCGGGCACTGACGGACAAAAAATGTCAAAAAGTTATAGAAATACAATTCCGCTTTTCGCGACCGATGATGAAATAGAAAAAGCAGTCATGAGCATCGTGACTGATTCAGAAGGTGGTATGCCAAAAAATGTCTACGAAATTCACAAATTATTTCTGCCAAAAGAAAAACTTGATCAGCTTTACAGCGAAAAAGCTGGCAAGTACAAAGACTTAAAAGAGGTTTTGATCGCCGATATCAAAAAGTTCGTGACACCACTTCGAGAAAAACGTGCCGGACTCGCCAAAGATAAAGCCGCGGTCATCAAAATTCTGAAAGACGGCGGCGAGAAAGCAAGAGCACAAGCTGAAGCGAAGATGAAAGTGGTTCGCAAAAACATTGGAGTGAGTCTCTACTAATTTCATAAGGCACAAAACATATAACATAAAACATCGGGGGGAAGCGGAAAGACATGGAAGAAAAAATCACAAAGAAAAACTTCTCGATTGGTCTTAATGTCATCAAACGATACTTGAAGCGTTATAAACACGAGACGATCATACTTTCAACTTTGGGAATTGTCTCGGCTATCGGAAACGGCATCGTCCCTCTTGTTGCCGGACGTTTTTTTGACGCGATCGTCAAACCAGGTTCATTCACCTTTTTGAACACCACACTCCCTCTCTTTGCCGCCTTACTCATCCTCTGGAGCATCGTTCAAGTCATTACCTATCTTATGGATTGGCAGATCAACATTAAAAGCGAAAATTTCTCAAACAAAGTCTGGGTGGATTACTGGTCGTATGGCATCGGACACATCTTGATGCTCCCTATTTCCTTCCACAAAGAACAGAAAATCGGCGAAGTGGGGGAGAAAGTAAACCGCGCCGCTTTCTCACTCGAAACAATTATCGGCAGAATCGTCATAGACTTGGCGCCGCAAATTCTTTCTATTGTCATCGCGGTTGGTGTCAGTTTTTTCCTCAAACCAATTCTGGCTGTCATCCTTCTCGTTGGCCTCATTCTCTATATCTTTATTCTGAAGCAATCCGTCGCTCCGCTTGCCGCGATTCAAAAAGAATACCAAACACACCTTTTCCGCGCCTTTGGCGACAGTTACGATCTTTTGGGCAACACCCAAACGGTCAAGCAATCAACGGCAGAACATTTTGAACGTGAACGAATCACCGGACTGCTCAAAGGTCCGGTGCTTGGACTATGGAACAAACTAAATCGGGTCTGGAGCAACTTAACCCTTGCCCAAAAAGTCATTATTCTCGGCACCCAGCTCACCATCTTTATTGTCTCTGTGGCCTACATTCAAAACGGCGGCATGACCATCGGAGATCTCCTCGCTTTCAACGCCTATGCCACCATGATTTTCGGCCCATTCGTCGTCATCGGCAGAAACTGGCAAGTCATCCAAAACGGCATCATCCAACTTGAAGAAGCAGAACAGATTATCGGCGAAGCGCCCGAAGCCTATCACCCAAGCGGCGCTTTCAAAGAAACAACGCTCCACGGTAACCTTCGCTTCGACAATGTCTCTTTTTATTACGAAAAAGAAAAGCCGGTACTTCAAAACATTTCCTTCGAAGTAAAAGAAGGGCAAGTCATCGCACTTGTCGGTGAATCCGGTGTTGGCAAATCAACTCTCATTGACCTCATTTCCGGCTACCATTTTCCAAAAGAAGGAAAACTTTTAGTAGACGGCCAGCCAATCCAATCTGTTGACCTCATATCGCTTCGCCGCCAGATCGGTGTCGTTCCACAGGAAGTTGTGCTTTTCAATGACACCATCAAGCACAACATCCGTTACGGCTCGTTTAAAGCGGGGGACGATGAAGTTGAAACCGCCGCAAAAAAGGCTCATGCCTATGATTTTATTCAAAAATTTCCCAACAAATGGGAGCAGTTGGTGGGCGAGCGGGGAGTGAAACTTTCTGTTGGTCAAAAACAGCGCGTAGCAATCGCGAGGGCTATCCTCCGCAATCCAAAAATTCTGATTCTTGATGAACCAACCTCGGCGCTCGATGCTGGATCAGAAAAAATCATCACCGAATCTCTCGAGGAGCTCATGCGCGGCAAAACAACCTTCATCATCGCTCACCGCCTTTCAACAGTGCGCAAAGCTGACAACATTCTTGTTTTCAAAGAAGGTAAAATTATTGAAACAGGCAAACACGACGAACTACTCAAAATCGAAGGTGGCGAATACCGTCGTCTCTACGAACTTCAGATTGGTTTGCATCAGTAGGCGACAATCTGCCAAACCCTCCCACTTGGAGGCGAGGCCTCCAAGTCATTAAAACGGCGGGGATTGCTCCCTCAGATACAAAATATACTTAGTAATACTGTGAATTACGAAACTCAAATTATCAGTATTTTGTATAAAAACACAAAAAAGCATTTTATTAAAATGCCGAAGCTAACAAAAGTAACGTTATTTTTCAATCAAACACCTTGAAATGTACTCCTATTTGTTGTACGGGCACAACCCATAACACTTGAAACATTCAGGTGTTTAAATAACTTACATTAAGTTCGCTTGTGTGTCAATACCTTGCATAAGGTATCTTAAATACAGTCTGAATTCAAGCCATTCTTGTATACAAAAAAGTCTTTTTTTGTTACCATTTTCTCCATGCAAAGGACGCTTATAAAAGACCTCGGGTCAAAGACTGGAGAGGAAGTAACGATTGCCGGATTCGTGGATGTTCGACGTGATCACGGCAAACTGATTTTTATTGACCTACGCGATCGAAGCGGCAAGGTGCAGATGGTGGCGCTCCCAAATCATAAAGAAGTTCATGCTACCGCCGCCACCCTTCGACCTGAATGGGTAATTGAAGTCAAAGGTAAAGTGAACGCACGGCCGGAAAAAACAATCAACAAAGATGAGCTAAATGGCGCTTTGGAAATCGAAGTTTTAGAAATTAAAGTCTTGGCGGAGGCAAAGGAACTACCTTTTGAACTCGGTACGGAGACAAATCTAGACACATACCTCGATTATCTTCCGCTTGCTCTCCGCGCGCCTAAACAGCGCTCCATTTTCCGCGTTCAGGCAGGCATTATCAAAACCTTCCGTGATTTCTTCAACAACCAAGGCTTTGTTGAATTTCAAGCGCCAAAATTGATCGGGGATGACGCTGAAGGGGGAGCGAACTCATTCGACGTTAAATATTTCAAACACACCGCACATTTGGCGCAGAGTCCGCAGTTGTATAAACAAATCATGGTCGGAGTTTTTGAACGAGTTTTTACGACAGGAAACGTCTATCGTGCCGAAAAACACTCAACCACTCGTCATACAAACGAATACACTTCGCTCGACATCGAAATGGGTTTTATTAAAGACCACACTGATATCATGCGTA
>MHRY01000036.1 GCA_001822675.1 Candidatus Taylorbacteria bacterium RIFCSPLOWO2_01_FULL_45_34b | reverse complement strand
TTTTCCGTGATCAATCGGAGCATTCTTTCAATTCGGTCTTTGAGGAAATTTATGTCCATGTATTTTGCTCTGCCTCGCAGAAACAAGTCTATTTTTATCCGATGTCCTTCCTTGAGCCACTCGGAAGCTTTTTTGGCTTTGAGCTCGAGGTCGTGTTCGCCAGTGCCGATGGTGATTTGCAAGGCTTTCACCAAGACGGTATGAGCTTTGCTTTTGGCACTCCTCTGCTTTTTGTTTTGATCATATTGGAACTTACCATAATCCATTATTTTTGCAATTGGTGGAATGGTAGTGCCCGATATTTCAATAAGATCAAGGCCGGCGGAAAGGGCCTTTTCAAGAGCCTCTTTAAGCGAGATAACACCGAGGTTGTTTCCAGCCTCGTCAATTACTCGAAGCTCCGACGCTCTAATTTGATGATTTATTCTAGTTCTCTCTGTACTCAATTTTTCTTGTGGTATTGAACCGTTAGAATGCCATATATGTATAGCATAGAAGGGAATTTGGGGCAATCTTTAAGATTTCATTGATCAGGGGCGATAAAACAAAATCCCCAGAAAGACCGTCGTCTTTCTGGGGTGTATCCGTAGCCTTTCTGTCGCAGCCCGGAATACTCTTCCTTTTCCGCAAGCAAAATGCGGGGCCTTCTGCCAACCATCCGGTCGATAGAAGCTTCTAGTTCGGAAGTGGATGCCCACTAGCGGGTGCCAAGAAATCTCTATGCGTACTGTAGCACCCTCATACTTTCTTGTCAACTTTCTCTTTGTTTATTGCAATTCTGGGTATCATATCAAAATAAAAACCCCTTTCGAAAAATGAACAGAAAGGGGTTTTTGCGGAGCTATTTTTTTTCAAGCAACCGCGCGGATATTCCTTGCGAGTCGCAGAAAAGCCAGCAACCGAATGTATAACCAGCCGATATCCAGTTCGAACCACCGGTGGGAGAGTTTGGCCGACCACTGCCTAGCGTGGTGGTTGTTATGGTTTTCTTCTCCGACCACGATAAGCGAGATAATGAGACCAAGTGGTCCCAAGAGCCACCCCATATTTCTCGAATCATCAGGAGTGTTATGTCTTCGATATCCCACGAAGTGGCCAAGCCCGTTGACTACCCCAGCGGCCCAGAAAGGAACCCAGAGCATTTGGACGAACCAAAAAATCGCCCCTGTGCCAATCCCAAGTATGGCCATCTCAAGAAGAAGAAGGATGACAGTACCAAGAAAAGTGTACTTCCTGTACAAGTTCCGTTCCGGATAATCTTCGGGTGTTCCCTCGCCGTAGCACTCCAGTGTTTCCTTGTTGGTGGCTTCACGGCGGTAGTCAATGACGCCAAAAAACAAAATTCGGACTATCCCTTTGACGTGGGGACTGTGGGGGTCGTCTGCCGTTTCAACCTTAGCGTGGTGTTTTCGGTGGACAGCCACCCACTCTTTCGTTCCCATACCCGAGGTGAGCCAAAGCCAGAAGCGGAAGAAATGGGAAATGGTTGGGTGGAGTTCGAGAGCTCCGTGAGTTTGATGCCGATGCAGGTAGATGGTGATGCTAAGCATCGTTATGTGCGTGATGATGAAAAAAATAATGGCCAACTGCCACCATGTAAGATCGAGAGGGAGATATCCAGGGTTCATAATTTTTAGTTCGCATTGTGCATTTCTCTTTTTCCATTATATCATCGCACTACAAATAAACTTTGGTTTTTCCACACCGCGCGTTTTTCTGACAGGGGGAAGATTGTGAAAAGGCTCTAAGCTACCGGCGCGTGACGCGGACCTTTACTTACAATTGATTGAATAAGTCTAGCGGTATCGGCCGGCGTTTCTACCGAGATTGTTTTAATACCAGTCTCTTTTACTACGGCATCATTACCACCTTCTTCTAAGGCATCGCCGACGTAGACCATATCACTTATCGGAATGTTGGTGAGTTTCGATAGCTCTATGATGCCGTAGGCTTTTGTAATGCCTTTTCTGGTGATATCAACTGATGTTGATCCTCCAACTGCTTCGGAAAATTCAGGTAAATATTTCATAAGCGTATTACGTAAATGTACACGTTTTTCCCGATGCGGGTCCCATATTTTTTTCTCTCGAAGTGGCGCTTTCTGACCAAGACCAGAAAAGGTAATCTGTGCGCCACGATCTTCAATACGGTTTCCCCAAACATGTAGGGGGATTTCAGCCAACCCTGTCTTTTTGAGTGCTAGATTAAGGGCATTTAAAATGTGCGCACGCTCTTCTTCCGTAAATGAATTGTCATACTGTAATCGCCAAGAGTCATTAACATACATGAAGCACTGTGCAGCATTATCAGGGAAGAGATACAGTAAAGTACGGTGGGCTTTTTCAGTTAACACAGGTAAAAATTGTTTTTCAAACTGTGTGAAATCAGCACCCGACATAATCGCAACAGGCATTTTTTGGAGAAGTTTTGCCACCAGCTCTCCCATTTGTTCTGACATTTTTGTTTTGCTTTCAGTAAGCGTGCCGTCGAGATCGAAGGCAATAAGTTTTGGCGGCGGGTTTATCATGCTAGGTTTTTCGGCAGTAAAATTTTGAGGAGTTTTTGGAGCGACACTTTTGCTACGCAGAGGACAGTGTCCGCGCCACCGTAATAAATAAAAAGGGTGTTGCCGCGGAGGACCGCGCCGCATGAAAAGACGGCGTTCTGCACTTGCCCTTGTTTTTCATACGGGAGGAGCGGTTCAAGAATTGTGTCAACGCTTCGCGAAATGACAACCGTTGGGTTTTTGAGGTCGAGCAGAGCCGCGCCTAGTCGGTATGTATTTGTTTTTGAGACCCCGTGGTAGATGAGAAGCCAACCCCTCTTTGTTTTAATCGGCGGCCCGGCGATACCGATTCTTTGACTATCCCACATGCCCTTTCGAGGGCCCATGATTTCGATACAGCGCGACAGCCGGTTTTTAGAAAAGTCTAAACTGTCAAGAAAGTCGGCGCATAATTGGGGGTCAATGCGATGCATAAGCATGTATTGCCCGCCAACTTTTTCGGGGAAGAGGCATGTGTCTTTATCATTTACGTTGTCCGGCGTCGTCAGAGTCGGCTTTTCCCATGCGTTGAAATTGTGTTTCAGAAAATCTTTGACATATATGGATGTTAACGCAACGCGCGTTGGATGAACGCCATCGAAAGCTGTGTAGGTCATATAAAGTTTGTCGTCAAGTAACGTGATGCGCGGATCCTCACAACCTGAATTGCCATTGGGGGAGCCTTTTTTCATTTCAAAGTCTTCTCGCGGCGTATAGGCGGGAGTCTCAAACCTGTCGGTAATTTTTACGCCGTCTTTGCTCGCAGCATACCCTAACACCGAAGTGTTATCTTCTCCCATGGCGCGGTAAAGAATATGATTTTTTCCCCCAATGGCGATTGCCGCGGCGTTGAAAGTCGCCTTTTTTTCCCACGGATGTTTTGGGTTCGGGGAAATAATTGGGTTTTCTTTTGCCCGCACCGCGAGTTCAACGCGTCGCGTTTCAATCATGGCGGCCAAGAGGTCCGGAAGATTAAGAGAGAATTTGGCCGAAACCGTGTCGGCGGCGCCGTAGTAGATATCAAGCCGACCATTTTTATTGAGCAGTGCTCCTGATGGAAAGACAATGTTTGGCTCGGCGCCGTAGCGTTCATAAGTTTCTTCCGGAACGACGATTGGGCCTTTGGTTTTGCCTATAATCTCGCGGGGGTCTTCCGGATGCAAAAGGAGGGCTTCCACGCCGAACACTCGCTCGCCACCGCCAAAATAGTTTTGGATATAGGAGTAAAAAAGCAGCCAGCCGTCTTTGGTTTTAATCGGCACGGATCCAACCTCGACGTGGTCATGCTCAAAACGCAATGGATTTATGGCGTAATCTTCGATATGCGCGTGCCATTTTTCCCAAAAGGCGATATTCCACAGCTCTTCAATGCGATCGCATTCAACAATGGCGATTTTGGCGGGCGGCATGTCGGTGTGAGCGGTCAAAATGAGCACAATTTTTCCGTTGATGCGCTCGGGGAAAAGCGCGGCCGCTTTGGCGTTGAAGGGGGTTATGAGATGCCGTTCTTCAATTGTTTCCAAATCAGATGAAATCGCGCAGGCGACTTTGATGTTGCCCGGTCCAAACGGTATGCCACCTAAGGCTGTGTAAAAAATATAATATTTACCTTCAAAAAAAGTTACTCTCGGGTCTTCACAGCCGAATTTTTCCCAATCTGCTTTGGGGCTAATGAATTGCTGGCGGCTTTGGAAATGCTCCCCATCAAGCGAAAGGGTCTTGCCAATCGTTGAAATGCCGGATGAAGTTTGGAGCGCGTCTCCACGGCCAAGCGCTCGGTACAAGAGGTAAGTGATCTGACCTTTTTGAATGGGTGACGGATTGAATGTGCCCTGTGATTCCCATTGCCTATCGGTGACTGGAGTGAGTAGGGGGTTGTGGCCACTTCTCTTAATGACGTACATAAAGATGGTAATTATTATGGAGTGGCAACAAAATCAGAGCTTTACCGGTTCAAGTTTGAGCGCCGTGTGCCCGTGACTAATCAGTTTTTTCAGAAATTCGTTAAGGTTTGTTTTCGCCGCGGCGACATATTTATCGCCCCCGCCGTAATAGACAATTAAATTGTTGCCGAGAACGACTGTGCCGGAGGCATATACAATACCAGGTTTGCCATCATTCTCATACCATTCATCCGGTTCAAGAACCGGGGTGAGTGATCGATACAGTACCTTGGTTGGATTTTGAAGGTGAAGGAGAAGCGCGCCAAGTTTGTAGCGATGTTGTTCTTTGTCCATGGCGTGATAGAAGAGTAACCAACCATATTTTGTTTTTATGGGTGGCGGTCCAGCGCTCCGCATGCGTTCGTGCCAGGCAATTTTTTGCGTAGCCATGCGTTGCGGGTCGTGGCTCGCCATGTTTTTTATTGGGTCTGACATTTCGATCTCGTCTAATAATTTGATTTGTATATGCTCCGGGTCTTTAGCATAGAGACTGTGAATAAGCGCGTATTTGCCGGAAATCTTTTCTGGGAAAAGAACCCAATTTTTATGCCTAGTGTTTGGTTCTGAAAGATAAGAGAAACGACGCCAATTCCAGCGTTTGTGCGCGAGATTTTCAGCGTCAATTGAAGTTAGCGCCACTCGCATTGATTCCCAACCATTAAACATATTGAAAGTGAGAAAGATCCGACCATTCATTTTAACGGCGCGCGGGTCTTCGGCTCCGCCCCAGCCGCCTCCCGATGTGTATGTCTCTGTGTCATATGTAAGTCGGGCTGGGGAAGTGTAGGGGTAATGCTTGCGGGCTTCAGTTACGTTTTCGGCGACAAAAACAGGGTATGGCAAACGTTCGAAGTGAATGCCATCGTGGCTTTTGGCGTAGCCGATGCGCGAGATACCGTCTTTGCCAAGCGCTCGGTAGAAAAGATGAACTATTCCTTTGTCCACCACCGCCGCCGGGTTGAACACAGCCTCTGATTCCCACCAATGTTTCGATATTGGTTTCAAAACAGGATTTTTGTCAGAACGTTTAAGAGAAGGAGGCGTTCGCCGGCGTTTCCATGACGGCGCAAGCCAGAAAATGTAAATAATGTAACTAACAAGAATAGCAACAATAAAAAGGAGTGCGATTTTTACCACTATTGGCGCGATGTGTGCCGTTATTGTTGTTAAGTTAAAAGGCATACCATACATTTAAACCCAAACGTATCTTCGGGTTTATATTTGTTGAAATTAAACTCGGCCATAGCGATCCTCTAAGCGTTTTATATCACGCTCGTTAAACTCACCAGTAGAGATTTCAAGAAAAATAAGCCCATCCGCGCCAGCTTCTGCTCGGTGCGTGGTGTCGCGTTCGATCAAAAATTCATCGCCAATTTTCGCGGGCAATTCTTCATCACCAATTCGCACCCTTCCGCCGCCGCCCAAAATTTTCCAGCGTTCATCTCGCCCTACGTGGCTTTGCAGGCTAAAAGCTTCGTTCGGTTTGACCGTGACGATTTTTACAGTTGTTTGTTCGTTTAGAGTAAGACGTTCATACGAACCCCACGGACGTATGTCATGTTCGTATTTTTTGAAGATATGCATACATTTATTTTATCATAAAATCTGGTAGTTACTTTCAGTTTGTGCAAAAGAATCGCACAATTCTGTACGTTTCATACCAAGCAAAAAACCACCCCGGGCCGCGAGGCTCGGGGTGGTTTTTTGTGATTGGTATCAGATACCAATCAAGGCAATTACGCGCGTTTTACGTTGACCGCGTTTAGTCCCTTTGGAGACTCTTCGGTTTCAAAAGTCACAGCGTCGCCTTCGTGCAGTTCAGTGTACTGTACGCCGACGAGAGAGTTGCTGTGGAAGAACAAGTCCTTCGCTAAGCCCTCCGCTGCTATGAAACCAAAACCCTTTGGAGTGAGTCTTTTGATAGTTCCTGTCATCAAGTTGATGATTAGGTTAATAAATACAAAATAAGTATGATATTTATAGAAATCGACTCTTTTCGAACCATAACTCTTTGTGTTTCAAGGGTATCATATAAGTTATTTCCTGTCAACAGTACAAAACTCCTTATAAAATAAGGCTTTCTATTCTTCCGTATTGTTCTACATCTTAAAAAAAAATTGGTATCTGATACCAATTTTTGTAATTACCCTTTATTGAAAGTTTGTTGGGTAGGAGTATTATTGAGGTATATGAAAAACACAGCGATTTTAGGGCTAGCATTATTACTAACACTTCCCGTCGGTGCCGCTACTCCTTTTGACGGTAAAATTATTGCTCTTGATGCTGGACATGGAAATGGAGAAACTGGCGCGGTAGGGAGTTGTAATGGCACTTCAGTCGTAGAGGCAGATGTAAACATTGCGGTTCGTTCGGAATTGGAAAAGATTTTGACTGCGAACGGAGTCGCGTATCATGATGTGGCCCAACTTGATTCGCGGCAAGACAGAGTAGCGGACGCGGAAGCGGCTGGTTCTGACGTGCTTATTTCTATACACCACAACGGTTCGACAAACATATCAGCGGATTACACGCAAAGTTTTGTGACTCAAAGGAATGACAAAATCTTTGCGAGCTATATTCATCCTGCGATTGTGGATGCTCTCGGGCTCCCAGATAAAGGGATTAAAAATGACGGGTATGGCATGACGGTATACGGCTCTCTTCCAGGTGTTTTGACAGAATCATACTTTGTTACCGACACAGACGGAGCGTGCGATTTCATTGATTACCAGAATGGCGCCACCAATACTCGGGTGCAAAAAGAAGCACAGGCGATGTATGACGGATTGGCGGCGTACTTCTCGGCAAATACTGGAGGTGGAGGCAGGGGCAGAGACAAATAATATTTATTAGTTTTAATTAAAAGACATGAGGACAAGAAATATTTTTACGCTGGCGGCTCTTACGGCTCTACTCGCAGCTTCATTTGCTTCTCTTGCGCTAGCGCAGAGCGATAAAGGCAAGGAAATAAGTGAGCAACACAAAAGTAGTGTAGCCAATGTAGTAAAAGATCTTACTGATTTGGCGGGGAAGAACACGAACATTGGTGAGGATGTGCGTGCCGTTGCAAAGGAGCAGGCAACCTCGAGCGAGCGTGCTGCTAAAGCCATGCAAGCCGTTGAGACGCGAGGCGGATTCAAAACATTTCTCATTGGTACTGATTACAAAAACATCGGCGCGCTCCGAAGTGAAATTGTTACCACGGAAAACAGTATTGATCGTCTGGCCAAAGCAAGAGATCGCGCGACTGACCCGGCGGTCAAAGCAGACTTGGACGTGCAAATCAAAGCTCTCAAGGAAACAAACACTAAGGCGCTCGATTTCGTTAAGACAAATGAAAGCAAATTCAGTTTGTTTGGTTGGTTCATGAGACTGTTTCAATAAACTTGTATTACACTTTGGTCTCTATAAAAATTCTTGAGTGTTCGCGCCGCGAAGCTAAAAAATCTCTGACTGTCTTGTCGGAGATTTTTTAGCGAAGTTGTGGAGATGGGCGGAATCGAGTCACGATAATTTTTCTTCTGAAAAATTTCGCGACCCCGTCTCGCGCCAGCCGCGCTCCGACCGTTCGATTCCTATCTCTGCCAAAATTAAAACCACCCGAAGCGGATGGCTTTAATTTTGTCAGTGGAGATGCGCGGAATCGAACCGCGGTGCAAATGAATGAAACCATGTGGTCTACAAGGTGTAGTTTGCTTTAGTGTTTAACCCATCTCGACTTAAAAGCGAACCAAATATCGAGCGGGCGATTTCCTAAGTTCTTAGCGCGAGTCGGAACGGAAACGCGCCGGAGTCTGATTGTATTATGCCCCGACGAAGTTATCAGACGTTACCTCGTGGAACATCGCTTAGGCCGAAGCGTAAGCGAAGACCGGGAACCCTGCCATGTATGGCGAAAGGATTCCTTTGGCCTTTGCAACTGTATTTTTTGCAGTTACGATTTGAAACAGTTTTAAGAGTTATTTCAGCTCTACCTTGCACAAATGGAGACACGTCTTTTGTCTAGGCCGATCATCCCCCCAGCATCATTTTTTGATTCAAGGATTCCAAGGTTCAACCTTGGATCGGAAGAAAGGTTGAACCTTTCTGAATTAAAAAATGATGCTGGGCGAACGACCCGTTTATTTATTTTTCAACGTTCTTCTTATCTCTCTGTCCGTCTCGCGTTTTTTGATGGACTCTCTTTTGTCGAATTTTTTCTTGCCGCGGACTACTGCGATTGCCACTTTGATTTTTCGGCCTTTATTATATATCGAAAGAGGTACTATTGTCAATCCTTTGGTTTTTTCTTCACCGCCGAGGCGAGAGAGCTCTTTTTGGGTGAGAAGGAGCCGACGATTTCGCATTGGCGAGTAGTCTTTGGGCGTGTTGTTTGGTTGGTATGGGGCTATAGTCGC
>MHRY01000035.1:5730-19612 GCA_001822675.1 Candidatus Taylorbacteria bacterium RIFCSPLOWO2_01_FULL_45_34b | reverse complement strand
GAAAAGAGCTTTTTCGCGGAGCAAAATTCACAAGAAGTGATACGATATGAATACTGATTTCGGTAACACTTAATTATTGTCTAACAAGGAGTGTGCTAGAATAGTTTCTTATGGCAGAGAAAGGTCAGAAAATCTATACTTTTCTTGATAAATATTTCCATGCTTTTTTGGGCAGTGTCTACGTGCTCACACTCGGACTTATCCAAGGAAAAAATCGCACTCGTCTTGCTAAAATAGCAAGTGAATTTGGCTGGAAAGACCCAAGGAGAAGTGAGCCGACGCGTATTCCTATCATAGACCCGATGCAGTATTTTCTTGGGGATGATCCCGTTTACATGCGCGACCCGATTTCCGATGACGGTAATGTCTCATTGCTCGAGCTTTTGGTGATCAACACGCTCATTAAAAGAAAAAATCCTGTCACGCTGTTTGAAGTCGGGACGTTTGACGGCAGAACCGCTCTTAATATGGCCGCGAACACATCTCCCGACGCGAAGATTTACACACTTGATTTACCGTCGGAAAAAATTGTGGAAGCGAGACAGAATCCTTTGGGGGATGCGAAGTTTGTCGGTAAAGCTTTAATCGGTTATAAATTTAAAAACAGTTCTTACGGCAAGAAGATAACACAGCTTGAAGGCGATTCGGCGACGTTCAACTTTAAGCCGTACGAGAAGTCCATGGATTTTATTTTTGTCGACGGCGCGCATAGTTACTCATACGTCTCAAGCGACACCACACATTCTTTGGATATGCTTCGGGAGGGCGGCGTTGTCATCTGGCATGATTACGGGCATATTTGTCGCGGTGTTACGGTGTTTTTGAATGAACTGTACGCCACAGGCGGTATATTTAAAAAATTAAGATGGGTTAGAGGGACGACGCTTGTTATTTTAGCTTCCGACCATATACTTAAGAATAATTCGTGAAAAAAAAATCTCCCTATAAATTTTATTACAATGTTCTTCGCCAAGCTCTCGGACAGGCGCTTTCGCCCAACAAACATAAAGTGCGGAGCGAGGATTTCGTTAAAGCGGAATACGCGAAAAATTACACTCGAGAAACGAATGACGATTTTATGCATAAAACCTATGATGTTTTTATTAACGGCACAAAAGCGCTGTATCCCGTTATTGAATACAAAAAAATTCTACTTGAGATGTTCGCGCGAAAACTTTCCTCGTTTGCTCCAAAAAGCCTGCTCGAGCTTGGCAGTGGCAGGGGATTTAACATTTTGACGCTTGCCCTGCTCTGCCCGCACATCCACACCTTTCGCGGCATCGAGCTCACTTCCGAGGGGGTGGCGATGGCCAAGCAAAATTTCGCCAACCCGCCATTTGAGATTCTGACTCACCTAACCGGTTTATCGAAAGAAGAAATCACCAAACGGCTTTCCGGCCGAGACATTGATTTTGTGGAAGGAAGTATTCGATCTTTGCCTTTTCCCAGCAACTCTTTTGACGCGGTCTTTTCAAATTCCGTAATTGAACAAATTCCGCGCGATTACCAGATTGTTTTTTCTGAAGCGGCGAGAGTGTGCCGCACGGTCGGTGTGTGGAGCGAGCCTTTTTTTGAAGCCCAAAATCACCATCCGTTTAAGCTACTATATTTGAGAAACATTGACTATTTTAGAGCTTCGTATAAGGAGGTTGAAAAGGCTCCTTGGCGTATTTTTCAATTCGAGACTCCCGCTATCCAAAAATACATTTTTAACACGGGGTTTTTGACATGTACTAAAAATACCAATGACCAGTCCTAAAAAACCAATTATTTTTTTTATCCGTTCTGCCCCGTATATTCGAGCGTATCGAAGTATCATCCTCGCGCTTCTGGGGAAGGGGTTTCCAGTTGTCGGCATTTTTGATCCTCGCGAGCTGGATCAAAAAGGGATGGCGTTTCTTACGGATCTCCAAATAAAGTGGCCAGGTTTCAGCTATTTGAAGGGTTTCCGCCGCCACGGCTTTTGGAAAATGATTATTTTGCCGCTCCGCGAGGTGCGCAATTACAGGCGTTTTTTGGTTGTTGAAACAAAATCGTCTTTTTATGAAAATCGTTGCCGTCGGTTTTTGCCAAGGCCGATTCAGTTTTTCATTCGGACATTTCCCTGGGCCAACCGTTTCATTCGGAGTGCGTTTCTCGGGTGGGTTCTTGAAGTGGCTGAAAAATTGACGCTGGTTGACCGCGCCATCACCTTGCAAATAAAAAATCTCGAACCTTGCTTCGCGCTCATTGCCTTTCGCAACCAACCGAGTAACTCCCCAGATCTCGACTATCTTAAATCCGCTAAATCTTTAGGTATTCAAACGGCCATCCCGACTCCCTCGTGGGATAACTTAACAAGTAAAGGTTTGATTCAGATAATACCGGATCGACTTTTCGTTTGGAACGAAGATCATGTCGCCGCGGCGATTGAACATCACGGCATTCCGCTGGAAAAAATTAGCATAGTCGGGGCGTATCAGTTTGACGAGTGGTTTGAAAAAAACTTGCCGACTACCTCGCGAGACGAGTTTTGCAAAACTGTCAACTTAAGGCCAGAAGACCCAATCGTCCTTTATATGGGATCATCCGCCACAACGAACGACGGGCCACGTGTTATTGAAGATCTTTGGAGAGCTTTGGATTTATCAAACGATAGGCGGTTGTCGAAAGTTCAACTCTTGGTTCGCCCGTATCCAATGAATACAGGGGTCTACGAACATTGTAATTTGAAAGGAGTTTCAGTTGTTCCAAAGGTTGAAGTTGACATGAACGAGGACAAAGAAGTAAATCTTCTTTTTGACAGCATTTACCACTCAATCGCGGTCATTACGGTTCACACGACGGGTGTCATAGACGCTTTGATTAAAGATAAGCCAGGGATTGTGCTTCTTCGAAAAGATTTTGAGGTTGCTCAAGATGCGATTCATTTCAAGCATTTGCGCGAGCACGACGCGGTTTTGGCCGCGGAAGGTGAGAAAGAATGCGCGGACATGATTAGCCGAATCCTCGACGGGCATGATGAAAAAAGAGAATCGCGTCACGCGTTTATCCAAAAGTATTTGCGGCCGCATGGCACTCAAGTGGAAGTGGGCGAGATTGTTGCTCGTAGGGTTGTGGAGATGATTAATCACGGTGTCTAAATTTTATGAAAAAAATACTCATTCCGGTTAGCAACAGTTTCACCGTCCGAAATTTTTTGCGTTCAGATTTTCTTTCAGTATTGCTTCGAGGTGCCGACCACTCTGTCGTGCTACTCGCGCCCAAAGACAAAATTGATTACTATCGCCAAGAATTTTCCCTGCCCGGAGTGCAGTTTGAGCTCCTGCCGCCTGTCACCGAATCCGCCGCGGAACGACTTTTCAAGTTGCTTGAAAGTTCAAGTATTCACACAAACACAGTCAAACTTATTCATTGGCATTATTTAAAAAGAAAAGGAACACAGACGCCATTCGTCGTCCGTTTGCCAGTTTTTATCTTTCGCCGCGCTTGCTCTTTCTTAGGCCAGTTTCGTTTTTTCAGACACATGGTTCGCCTATTGTACGGACTCATTTCCTGCCAGCCGTTTTCGGCTGTCTTAGATACGTATAAGCCGGATGTAGTTTTTTGTCCGACGCTCATTTACGGCGGGGAATTCGCGCTGCTCAAAGAAGCGAAGCTAAAGGGGATACTGACCTGCGGCATGGTGTCGAGTTGGGATAATTTCTACTCCAAAACATACCTGCGAGTTTTTCCTGATAGGCTTTTGGTTCAGACGAGAAGTCTTTTTGATCAGGCGGTCGCGCGCGCTGATTTTCCACCGGAAAAAATCCAGATTGTCGGAGTGCCCCAGTATGATAGGCATTTCCGCCGGACAGGCGTTCTTCCACGGGACGAGTTTATCCGTAGTCTTGGCGGCGATCCCGAGAAAAAACTTATTCTCTACGCGCTCTCCGGTAAAGTTGGTTTTGACATTGACGCGAACATGCTCACGATTTTGGATGAATCTATGAAGAAAAAAGTTTTTGGCGCCGATGTTCAAGTGCTGGTGCGCCCGTATCCCAAGAGTGATTTTCGAGAAGAGCGTAATCAAAAAGTCCGTACTCAGTACGGTTTTTTGGTTCGGGCGTCGTCTCGCTCTGTTGGCAGTGGCAAGGATGCGTGGGAGTTTGACGAGGCGGCGCTCGATCTTCTTATGAATAGTCTGGCTCACGCCGACGTGATTATTTCTACATACTCAACTTTTTTTATTGAAGCTTGTATTTTCGATCGGCCCACTGTTGCCGTTGCCTTCGATCGAAATCAGACTTATGATTATTGGAATTCCGCGAAGCGTTTTTTTGATTGGGATCATTTAGATGACATCAAAAAACACCACGGCATTTGGCTGGCGCGATCCGAAAAAGACTTCATTACGGCAGTTGAAACTTTTCTTCAAAAACCAGATACGCTTCAGTCTGGCCGGAAAGCAATTGTCGCTGAGCAATGTTATTTTACTGATGGCAGATCGGCAGAACGAGTTGCCGAGGCGCTCAAAACTTTTAGAGTTTACACATCATGAGTTTATTTTCAATTTTTCAAAAAATAAATAAACGTCTCTATGGCTGGAATCTTGGCGCCATCCCGGGCCTTCGGCCGTTCCATCGCTATTTGGTCGAAAAGCTTAAGCCGAAAGGAATTGTGCCGGTCAGTGTTTTTGGTAAAAAAATGTTTATTGATTCTCGCGATAGCGCTGGCGGCACCGAGCTTATGCTCTATGGCGTTTATGGGCCCTATGCCACCTACGTCGCGCAAAAGATTGTTAAACCGGGCATGGTGGTGGCCGATATCGGAGCGCACATCGGTTATTTCACAATCCTTTTCTCCGAGTCGGTCGGGGAGAAGGGCAAGGTCTTTGCTTTTGAGCCCGAGCCCTTGAATTTTGAACTGCTTTCACGGACGGTTGAAGAAAACCATATGCGCAATGTGGAGGCGGTTAAAGTAGCTTTGTCGAACAAGGAAGGCATGACAAAGCTTTTTCTTGATAAAACTAATCTGGGCAATATGTCTTTGGCAAAAGAAAATATTCCGAAAGGGCAAGGGGACGGCAGTATTGAAGTTAAAAAAACCACGCTCGACAGTTTTATGAAAGGCCGAAAGATTGACATCATAAAAATTGATGTGCAGGGCGCCGAGGGCTTGGTATTTGAGGGCGGCCGAGATGTTTTGAAAAATGTCAAAGCGGTTTTGCTTGAGTATTGGCCGTACGGCCTTCGAAATTGCGGATCAGATCCGGTTAGTTTTTTGCGGATGTTTAAGGATCAGGGTTTTGATATTTTTGTTATCGATGAAGGGCGGAAGGAGATGCGTCCAGTCGAACCAGAATCTATGCCCAAAATTTCAAGCAACAGGCCGGACGGGAAAGGTTGGTGCAATGTGCTTTGTGTAAGAGGTTAAGAGAATCATTTTAAGTTACTTTTCCCACGAAGCCAAATCCTTCGCAGTGCTCGAGAGTTGGTTTAGCGGATTTTAAGGGGCCACCGAAGAGATAGAGTATTGCGCCCATTGCTTTCAGTAGCATTTTTGTTCCAAGAGATGGATTATTCTTTTTTATATTTTTCAATAACATCTCAAGGATGTTGTAAGAATTTGAAAGCGGTACAATTTCAACATCTGCGAATCCAGCCTCTGTCAGAAGTTCTTTAAGGGCATAGTGCGTGTAACGGTAGTAATCGTGCGGCTCCTGGTGAATTTTTACGAGAAAAGGTACAGTTCCAACAAGAGTCCCTTGTTTTGCAAGTACGCGTTTACACTCTCCAAGGACAAATTGCGGCTTGTTTACATGTTCTAATGTATTTGTACAAACAATGATATTGAAACTGTTGTTTTTAACCGGCCACGATTCTGTGATATTGGTCACTATGTCTGTGGTACCAAAGTTTTGCCAATCCATGCTTTTATGATTGAATCTCCACGTTATCGTATAAAAAGGTTCAATACCGGCTCCGACGTCAAGAAGGGAAAGAGAGCTGGGTAATACCGCCAGATTTTTTTTAAGAAAATCATAATTACTTTTTTTCCATGGCGACCACCTCCAATGCCGCACCAAGGGTTGTTTTTTAGTTGTATCGGTAGTTTCCATTGTTTTAGTTACTAGAAGAATAATTATCAGAAACAATTTTGAAATATTCCTCGGCTTTCTTAAGCCACTTCGCGTCAGTCGTGGTGGTCGCGGGAATGTCGGTTGGGTAGGCGCCAAGAAGGCCCCTTTCAGCAAGACGGCTTAACCACTTATGATGGAGACAGAAATCGTCCGGAACCTCGGCTGGAAGATTATCTAAAAGCGTTTGTTTTTTGAGCAGAAAAAACCCCAGGTCTTGTCCGTGGTAAAAAGGATTGGGAGAGAGCAGGTCGTCATATCTTTCTATGAGGCCTTTTTCATTCAGGCGGACATTACTGTCTGGCCCGTAAATGCCGTCTTTGTTGCGGTTGCGGTATACGGTCATAAGCGCAGGGACTTTGAGTTTTTGAAAATGATCGAGGTGTTTTTTAAGGTCAAATGGCCAATAGATATCATTTCGATGGAGAATAAAAAAATCGTCTATTAAAGGGAGCGCAAGAGCCAGTCGTTTGCCGTGATTTATTTCCCGCGGCGCGTATTGGTATGAAATATCCACCCCCCACTTTTTCCCATCGCCGAAATAATTCGTGATACTTTCCGCCGCATGGCCGGTTAGTATAAGGAAGCGGTGGATGCCGTTTTTCTTGAACAGTTCAATCAAGTGCTCCAAAAAAGGCCGACCGGCGACAGGAATCATACCCTTGTTTAAGTGTGCCGTAAGCGGCATAAGTCGCTCGCCGCGTCCGCCGGAGAGGATGACCGTTTGACGAATTGTTGATTTTTGCTTGATAGCCATGTATGGTTTATAGAAAGGTTGTTATCACAGGGACCATTGTTTCGCTAGTATATGGCAAAAAAAGTTTTAATAACAGGGGGGAGGGGATTTATCGCGAAGTACCTCATCTCTTTTCTTTCGGAGAGGGGTTACTCGGTAATTTCGTACGAACGGGACGTGACGGAAAAATTTGAGGTTGAAGGATCGGTTGACGTTGTGTGCCATTTCGCCGCGAAGACCTTTATCGGATATTGTGCCGAACATCCGGCGGAAACTATGAGAATCAATTTTGGCGGCACTCTAAACGCGCTCGAATGCGCGCGGGAGAAAAAAGCTAAATTTATTTTTGCTTCGGCCGCCGCGGTTTACGGTGTCTCGAACGAGGGTATACGTGAGATTAACACCCCGAAGCCGAATAGCACCTATGGTCTTAGTAAATATCTAGCGGAGCAACTTTCTGAATTTTACGCAAAATCATTAGGTGTTCCGTCGGTGGTCTTGCGATTGTTTAATGTCTACGGCCCGGGGCAAAAACCTGAATTTTTAATACCGACCTTAGTTCACAATGTCGCTAAAGGCGAGACAGTGAATTTGCGCTCCCCAAAATCGGTTAGAGATTATATTTTTATTGATGATGTTTTGTCTTTGGTTGAACTTTGCGTGAGCCGAGATTTAGAGAACCCTTTCAACGTGTTCAACGTTGCCTCGGGCAAAGGATATTCGGTGAAAGAGGTCGCAGATTTAATTATGTCTGTTTCGGGCAAGAGTGTGCCGCTTATCTTAGACGAAAAGGCCAGTGCCAATGTTTTTACTGCCAACATTGATAACGTCAAAAAGGTCTTTGGCTGGGAACCGTGGGTCGGTTTTAAGGATGGTTTGAAGAAAACATTTTTTAATGTATAACCTATGGCTATGAACGCGCAAAATAAACAGGCGCTCGTAACCGGCGGCGCTGGAGCGATTGGCATTAATTTGGTAAGTAGGCTTATCAAAGAAGGGTTTAACGTGACGGTTTTTTCTCTGCCGGCACCGGATTTGTTTCGTCTAAAAAACATTGGGAAGAAAGTTGAGATAGTGACGGGCGATATAACTCACGGAGAGCAAGTGAAAGCGGTAATTTCACGTCTCAAGCCACACTATGTTTTTCATTTGGCAAGCACCACCATGGCGGTGACACCGGTCAAACATATCGAAGTCAACGCGATTGGAACAATTAATCTTTTAGAGGCGTTGAGGGAGACTGGGGTGGATCGGTTCATCTATACTGGTTCAGCCGCAGTCTACGGTTCGGGCAATCAGGTCAAGGAAAATGCGAAGTTTTTGCCGGACAGCGTTTTTGGCGCCGCCAAAGCCTCGACAAGTATCATTGTCGAAACCTACGCGCGCGTGTATAAAATACCGACCGTGGAATTGCGATTCTTTTTGCCCTATGGCCCGTGGGAACACCCAAACCGCCTTATTCCCCACATCATTCTCTCGGCTCTTTCTGGTAAAGAGTTGCCGTTAACAGCTGGTAAACAAGAACGCGATCCGACCTACATCGAAGATGTCATAGACGCGTTTATGCTATCAATTAAAAAACCTGTGCCGCCCGGTTCAATTTTTAATATCGGCTCGGGCAAAGCGGTGACGGTTCGAAAGATTGTCGAGCAAACACTTGCTCTCATGGGCAATTCGGTTAAGCCAAAGTTCGGCGCGGTGCCGACACGAGAAAATGAAATCATGAAGATGTCGGGAGATATTAAAGCGGCCGCCAAAGGTCTTGGCTGGAAACCGAAGCATACGCTCGAAGAAGGCCTTCAAAAAACTATTGATTGGTGGAAAAAGAACCAAGCGTTTGCTCGCTATATGCTCGAAGACGCGGCGACTAAAAAATAGTACCAATCCAAGGTTAGTCCTTGGGAATTTGGTTGTTGTTGTTTGACTTTTCTGTTGGGGAATGCTAGGGTATTTTGGGGGTTTTTAACGGGGACGACAGATAACTAATCAAACACAGAAAAGGAAAGGATAACTTGTGCAACCAGTTGAGTTCTTTAATAAGCTGAATGAAGAAGGCGGGATTATCAAGTCGAGATTAAATTCACTAAAAACGACAAGCGCGTGCAGCGAGGGTGTCCTGCGTCTTTGGGAAGAAGGCAAATTGCTTTGCCCAGATTGGGAACGCGACCGCCTTTGGCTGAATGTTATCGGCCACATGGTCACGGTCGCTTTCTTGGCCGAAAGATTAGCCCTGCTACTACTGACAAAAAACATACCAATAAATGTCATAGAGGTCGTCCAAGCGGGACTCGTCCATGATTGGGAGAAACGGCGGAGACAGATGCCGGAGATGAAGCCAAGAAGGGTGGCGCTGACGTGGTTAAGGCTTTTATCGGTGTCGAGAGAGCTGGGTACACGCGAGTGGAAGGTTTCTTGGGAGAAAAAGTTGCCTACTACATTGGGGCGGCAGGAGGAAGCGGTATTGATCGCCTTGAGAAAGGCAGTATGATGTGGGA
Organism: Candidatus Taylorbacteria bacterium RIFCSPLOWO2_01_FULL_45_34b; assembly: GCA_001822675.1. Taxonomy (GTDB): domain Bacteria; phylum Patescibacteriota; class Minisyncoccia; order Phycocordibacterales; family DSPV01; genus 01-FULL-45-34b. The sequence goes on along the minus strand of MHRY01000035.1, from coordinate 10,284 downwards.
GGAGAAGTTAATGTTCTACTCCGACTACTGCTCGAGTGGGTCGACGATTGGCACTTTGACAAAACGGTTCGACGACCTCGCGCCTCATTATGCGCCGGGTGGAAGGTACGCTGAAGTCGAGGCTCGCGCCCAGAGACGGTGGGGGATGTCCGAGCGGCAGAAGTTGGAATTGCTTCTTATCCCGATTGAGCGGCAACTCGCCGCGATCATGGATATTTCTGATCATGTGAATCTTCCTCTCGAGGTTTCCAAGATCTAGGCGTTTGTCAGGTAAGCAAAGACAAGGGGAACCTTGTCTTTTTTATATACGAGTGTTACTCTTTTTTAGAAGTCGTAGCAACTAAACCTATAAAAAACTATCCAAGTGAACACATCCTATTTTGAAGAGTATACGAAAGATTGTCAGAAAATCAGCAGGGTTTTCAACTGTCTGCCAGATTTCAATATGAGCGGGGTTTTTGCCGCCTGGGAGCTTGGCGGATTGTTTGGTTTTGACGAAAAGAGGGGTGAGTTTTGGCTGAATGTTGCGGCGCACATGAGTGTGGCCGCTCTTCTTGGCGGGGTAATTGCCGAAGCCGCAAGCGCGGAGCTTAAAAAAGAAGGGCTTTCACCGCGGGACATCACAGAAACACTTCTCGTCCATGATTGGAGCAAACGTCTTGAGACTTCTGTGAGAAAAGAAGGTGTTGAAAGCGTTGCTCGTTTTGAGAAAGAACACAAAGACACTCTCTTGAAATGGTTTATGGAAAAAGTAGTTTCGCTTACTTTTGCGACAGGTGATCGCGCAGTAAAGATTGCAGATACACGACGGCTTAGCCTCGGTGAGAGAATTGTTTTTTATTCCGATTACTGTGCGTCGAGGAGCCGCATTGTTTCGTTTAGGCAGAGGCTTCTGGATTTGTTGCCGCACTTTGCTCGAGGTGGCCGATATCAAAAAACGGACACGTACTATAAAAAACGATACGGCGTCGGCCATCACGAAAAATTAACCGAGTTACTTTCGCCGATTGAACAAGAGTTCAAAAAATACACTGGTCGTGCGGAGGAAAATTTTCCGACTAGTCTAGTCCCCGCGGAATTTTGCGTCTAGTCGACTTGCAGTTCGCAAACCGCGTGCTTTCACTTGGCGCGCGGTTTTATGTATTTTACGCCTTCGATTAAATTTTTTGCTGTGTAGTCTGGCTTCACGTTTGGGTATCTTTCGTCTAGTCGTCTGTGCCCCGGGCCGGTTTTGACCAAAATTGTTTTGAGACCGGCGCGTTCGCCGGCCAAGCAATCAATGATGGCGTCACCCACCATAAAACTTTTTTTGGGGCCGATATTGAACTTTTTGATCGCTTCCAAAAGCATACCGGGCGATGGTTTGCGACAAGAGCAAATAATTCCGTATTTTTTTGACTTCGCGTCGGGGTGGTGTGGGCAGAAGTACACAGCGTCAATCCGCGCGCCCAATTTAGCGAGGCGTTTTAATAAAATCGTATGAATGTCTCGCACGCCTTTTTCCGTAACAAGACCGCGCGATATGACTGGCTGATTGGTGATTACGATGATTAAGAACCCGAGTTTATTTAATTTTCTGATTGCCTTAGCCACGCCGGGCAGGAGATACAACTGTTCTGGCTTATACATAAGATCGACATGGCGGATGATCGTGCCGTCTCGGTCTAAAAAGACTGCTTTGCTTTTTTGTGTCATTACCACAATCATGTTATATTGTCCAAAATATGGCAAGCCAAGCTAAAAATCGGGTTTTAATCACTGGCGCCGAAGGCTATCTGGGCTCCGTCATCGCGCCGTTTTTAATGAAACATGGTCATGAAGTCATTGGTCTTGACACAGGTTTTTTCAGGGATTCTTTGCTTTATGAGTTGTCGCCATATGGAGTTATTAAGAAAGACGCGCGGGATTTTTCCGAAAAAGATCTGAAAGGCATTGATGTTGTCGTCCATTTGGCGGGAATATCAAACGATCCATTCGGCAATCTAACGCCCGAGAAAATTTATGATCCGACGCGCGTTTATGCCCGCGAGATCGCCGCTTTGTGCAAGAAAGCGGGCGTGCGGTTTATTTTTGCTTCCAGCTGTTCCATTTACGGCAAGGCCGAGGGGGCAGTACTTGATGAAAATTCCATTCCGAATCCTCAAACCGATTACTCAAAAAACAAACTACAGGTTGAAGAAGATTTAGCAGAACTCTCTGACAAGTCGTTTTCACCGATTGCCCTCCGATTTGCGACTGCCTTTGGTTCATCACCGCGGATGCGTTTCGATATTGTCGTCAATATGCTTTCCGGCATGGCTTTTTCGGAAGGCAAGATTGTTTTGAATTCCGACGGCGAAGCGTGGCGGCCAAATGTTCACGTCGAAGATATCGCGCGCGCTGTGGAAGCGGCTGTCCGATCATCTTGGAGCGGCGGCGAGCTTTTGGTGTTGAACGTGGGAAGAGATGATAACAATATGAAGATTATTGATATTGCGAAGGTAGTTGCCGAGGAGTGCGGCGCGCCGATCTCATTTCTGTCGAGTGATAAAAATAGCGTGGCGGCCGAGCTTGTTAAAAGCAAAATGGTGGCGGCGGGCGGCGCGGACACCAGAAACTATCGGGTTTCGTTCGCCAAAATCACAAAGCAATTTCCAGATTTTGTCTGTAAATATTCGATTTTGGACGGTGTTCGAGAAATGTTTTCTGTATTCAAGAAAATCAAACTTTCGCCGGAGAAATTCCGCGATCGCCGATTTTATCGTTTACAAAGAATTGAAGATTTATTTACCGGGGGTGGGATTGACAGCGATTTGAGGTGGACGCGCAAAGGCCAATTATGATTTACCGAACTCTTGGCAAAACTGGAATCAAGGTGTCAGTGCTCGGTATCGAGACTCATCAGTGGAGCGGCATGGGCGGTAAATTTTTTACCGTCTCCGATATCCGCGCGATTCTTCAAAAAGCGGAAAAAGTTGGTATGAATTTTATTGACACCGGCGAGTGTTATTTTTTCCACGCGGCCGAGCGGCTTATCGGCGAAGCGCTTGGAACGAAACGAAAAAAATTTGTGGTTGCCACTAAATTTGGACACAAAAGCGAGCCGGGGAAAATCGCAGCGGCATGGAGCGGTGAGGCGGTAAAAAAACAGCTTGATGATTCTCTACGAGCACTCCGAACTGATTACATTGACGTGTATCAAGCTCATATTAACTCGAAAGAAGATTTGAAGAATGTACGAGAGTATTTTCTGGAGATTAAGTCCGCACTTCTTGACGCGAAAAAATCCGGCAAGATCCGTTCGGTCGGGATTTGTCTCGGTGACAATGAACTTTTTGATCAAAGCGGCAACATTCTAGCTGAAGCAATCAAAAAACTTGGTGTGGAAGTAGTGCAGACGGTATACAATCGCCTTGACCGCGAAGCCGAGGAAAAGGTTTTACCGCTAGCGGAAAAATTCGGTTTAGGCGTGATCGCGAGAGTGCCGCTTGCCAAAGGGTATCTTTCAAGCCGGTTTAAACCAACAAATAAAAATTTTGACGGCAAGAAAATCGCTCTGGTGGAAAAAATCAAAGAAAAAGAATTGCCAAAAGGGGCAGATATGGCCGAGTGGGCGATTGCATGGTGTTTTAAAAATCCGCTCATATCTTCTGTGGTGCCGGGTTGCAGCGCGAGAGAGCAGATTGATTCGACGGTAAGGGCGTTGTTGCGCAAGTCATTTGCGTAGTCCTCAATCTTGCATGTTGCGAAGGTGATGATACCTTTTGTGTGAGCTTGCTATTTTTAGATTGTTAATGTACCGTACAGTTCGATAAGTTCTCCTTTGTCAGGGAGATTGCAGAGTGAAATTTCGCCATAGCGGGAAGCGTCTTATTGAATGAGTATCTTAGGACATTTTCTGCTGTGGCGACGCGATACCAATTGCGTTTAGCCTACCCTCACCACACAAGCTATCGCAGGGGATAGCGCCACATAGGAGATTCCTATGATCACCAAAAATAAAAACAGAGAAGCGACTGCAGACCAAGCCGGGCACAGTCTAACTATAATCCACCAACAGGGATTAAACTTCGAACAGTACAAGGTTTTGCATAACGGCTATCTTGCGGCCGTCGCGCAAGCGGCGAAGCACGGTGCCATGCCGCCACTAGGTGAGTTTCGGAGATTCCTTAAACTTCGTGCTCGCGTTATTGACCTCGGCAGAGGGGTATCTATGACCGAACCGGTTATCCTCACGATTGACTACCGAAGGTCGTGGGCAGAGATGAAGGCCTCGGCTGGGTTCGATGAAACAAACCGGGATAAGGAAATCACACCAGAGAGATTTCCCGTCACTTCGCCGGTCGGTGTGTCTATTGTTCAAGTTGAAGCGAGCTTGTTCAATTTTCCGGGCGGTTGGTCCTCGGGTCACATCAAGGATGTTATAGTGAGGGCGGACGGAGTTCGGCCATGGCAATTGGCCCACACAGAACACATATTCGCTTACGCAGAAAAATTTCCGAACGAGCAGTTGGAATATCCCATAGTAGGTCTCGGTTCCACCGCGGAGGTCCACGGTGCTCGCCGCGTCCTCTA
>MHRY01000035.1:0-5718 GCA_001822675.1 Candidatus Taylorbacteria bacterium RIFCSPLOWO2_01_FULL_45_34b | reverse complement strand
TGACTCGGAGCGCGGGCTCAACCTCGGTTGGTTTGGCCATGACTGGCGTGGCGACTACCGGTTCCTCGCGGTGCGCATTGCTCTCTGATTCTTAATCCTCGGTCTTGCCCTTGGACACTTTGACCCTTTGAAACTCGAAAAGTTTCAAAGGGTCTTTTTTTGCATTCTTCCTATTTGAGCGAGGATACGTTTTTGAAGATGCACAGAAGCCCCGAGGTTGAACCTTTCTTCGGATCCAAGGTTCAACCTCGGGGCTTCTGTAACTTTTTTTGACAGATTGGCGTCACATCCTTATAATGTCCGCACTAGACTTTTAAGCCATTATAAGCATATTTTATAAGCATGAAAAAACAAACCGTTACCAAAAATGTCGCAAAAACCGAGGGAGTTTCCAAGGTCAATATAGAGCCGCTTGCCGATCGAGTTCTTATCAAATTGTTTACCAAAGAAGATAAGACGACCGGCTCCGGTATTATTATTCCCGACACAGTTTCGGAAGATCGCGGTTCTAAAAAGGGAACAGTTGTTGCCGTCGGCCCGGGCAAACATGAGGAAGGGAAATTAGTTCCCGTAACCCTTAAGGTTGGCCAGAGGGTGCTTTTCCAACGGGGCGATGTGATCATGATCGAAGATGAGGAATACCATGTCGTTTTGGAAAGCAACGTATTAGCAATCATTAAATAAAACACGACACCAATCCACGAATTAAGAACGAATAACACGAATACAAGAAAATACAGCAAGAGGTTTCCATTCGTGTCATTCGCATGCATTCGTAGATTAGTGTCGCACTTAACTTTATGGCAAAACAAATTCTATACAATGAAGCGGCGCGGCAAGCATTGAAACGCGGCGTGGATAAAGTGGCGGACGCGGTTCGCATCACCATCGGCCCTCGAGGTAGAAACGTGGTGCTTGACAAAGGCTATGGCGCGCCGACTATTACAAACGATGGCGTTTCTATTGCCAAAGAAATTTCGCTCAAAGATAAATTTGAAAACATGGGTGCGGAAATTGTGAAGGAGGTTGCCGAAAAAACAAATGACATCGCGGGAGATGGCACGACCACGTCCGTTATTTTGACCCAAGCGCTTATTGCTGAAGGCTTCAAACACTTGGCGCTTGGCGTGAACGCGCTCGGTATTCGTCTCGGCATTGAGCAGGCTGTCAAAGATGTGGTTAAAGCGCTTCGCGATATGGCCAAGCCAATCCAAAACAAAGAAGAAATCATGCAGGTCGCGACGATTTCTGCTGAATCCGTCGAACTCGGCAAAATAATTGCCGACACTATCGAGAAAGTGGGCAAGGACGGTGTCGTAACGGTTGAAGAATCGCAGTCTTTCGGCGTTGAATCCGAAGTGGTGGAAGGACTTGAATTCGACAAGGGCTATGTGTCTCCCTACATGATTACGAATGGCGAGCGCATGGAAGCGGAGTATCGTGACGCCAGCATTTTAGTGACTGACAAAAAGATTTCATCGATCAAAGAGATTTTACCGCTTCTTGAGAAAGTCGCGGAGAGTGGCAAGAAAGAATTGGTGATTATCGCCGAAGAAGTTGATGGAGAAGCTTTGACGACCTTCGTGTTAAACAAACTGCGAGGAGCTTTCAACGTGCTCGCGGTCAAAGCGCCGGGTTATGGTGATCGCAAAAAAGAAATGCTTGCCGACATCGCCGTTACCATCGGTGCTGAAGTCATTTCCGAAGAAGTTGGTTTGAAATTTGAGAAAGCGGAACTTAAAATGCTTGGCCACGCGAGGCGTGTTATCTCGACCAAGGACAAAACAGTCATTGTTGGTGGTAAGGGCAAGAAAGCGAGTATCGAAGCGCGAGTTGCCCAGCTTCAAAGAGAGCGCGAGGGCCTCGATTCAAAATATGATCGTGAGAAAATTGACGAGCGTATTGCAAAGTTGACCGGCGGCGTGGCGATTATCCGCGTTGGCGCGGCCACCGAAACTGAAATGAAGTACTTGAAGCTTAAGATTGAGGATGCGGTCAACGCGACCAAGGCCGCCATCGCGGAAGGAATTGTGCCGGGCGGGGGTGTGGCGTTCGTCAAAGCTGCTCGGAAGGTGTCGGATCTCTTTGAAAAAAATAATGCTAAAAATGCCGTTGTGACGGAATTTGGTATCGGATATCATCTCGTCGTGAAAGCGCTCGAAGCGCCGCTTCGGCACATCGCCCTTAATGCCGGTAAAGATGACGGTTCGGTGATTGTGGAGAAAGTTAAAAACGGCAGAGGCAATGAAGGCTATGATGCGCTCAAAGATGAAATGGTTAAAGATATGCTCCTTGCCGGCATCGTTGATCCGGTGAAAGTAACCAGAAGCGCGGTTGAAAATTCCGCTTCCGCCGCCGCGATTTTTCTGACCACTGAAGTTGCCGTGGCCGAAGAGCCGAAGGAAGAGAAACCAGAGATGGGAGGTGGAGGAATGCCGGGCGGGATGGGATACTAAGAAAGTGTATGTAAATATTAGGTATAACGTATTAAGTATAGAGAAAAGAACCCCCCGTTCGCCTTTTAGGCGAACGGGTGTTTCGTAACCTGTTAAGGGTGATTATTTACTGGCGTGGTAAAAAGTTGTATAATGAAGAGTAAATATGGATATAAAAACAACTCCTGTTTCGGTAGAGATTCCGACGTCAGAAGAGCTCAAAACCCCTTCCTCTCCAAAAAATAAAAAACGGTTCCTCGTTGGAGTAATTGTTTTCTTGGGACTTTTGTTTGTTACCGTTATTTTACTTGCGTTCTACAAGCAAAGCCAGAAACAATCGGCCTCTTCAACCTCAAAAGTTGTTCCAGCATTTCAAGATGAAATTGCAAATTGGAAAACCTATCGTAACGAAAAGTATGGTTTTCAGTTTAAGTATCCGGCAGATCATACTCCTTTTGACACTTTTGATTCCGCTTCGCAAAAATTAAATCTAGCGAGCGTGACATCTGATGTTGTGACTGTCGCTGAAAATGAGAGTCATCTTTTTTGCTGTGAACCGCTTACCCTTTCTGTGTCCGGTCTGGAACCAGCAGGAGAGGCGTTCAGTTCTACTTACGCAACGCATATGACGATTGATGATTATCCAGCTGTTCAATTTAATGGTGAAGGAAATCTAGGTTCTTTGATGTATAAAAAAGTTATTATCGACAAAGATGGTGTCATAATCACCGTAACACAGGCTGGAAGAAGTAATTTTTTATCAGAGATTTTTTCCACATTCAAATTTATTGAAACCACAGTTGATACGTCGGATTGGCATATGTACCGGAACGAAAAGTATGGGTTCGAGTTTAGGTACCCAAGAGGGTGGATCATAGCGCAAGGTATAACAGGATTAGATACTGCCGTTGAAGTTTATAATCAAGAATATTCAAGAACAGGAGGGTATAGAGCACTTCCCGCTGATTTTATGAATATGGAGATAGTGTTGAGGTCTAGGGCAGATAACATCAGTAGTTATGTGGATGGTTTTATTAAAGAGAATAATTTTTTCGCTGAAAATGGAGAAGATCCTGGTTTAACACCACATTTCATAAACCTCAATTCTCTTAAGAAGTCTGTAATTAAAGGGGGAACAGTTTATTCTTATAAAGGTGGAGTAGGCAAGGAAGGTTATATTGTGTTTCTTAACAACTATACATTAGATATAAGAGTCTATAATTATTCGGACCCTTTACTTCAGGTTTTCCTAAATACAATTGTTGGCTTCTGAATTTTTATGACAAATTATTACTACGTTATGCCAGCGAAAGTCTATCTTTTGAGTTACCTTAATCTGTCGGCGCTAAGATTGGATGGATCCTGATTTCGACGAAGTGAATGTTATTCTTATGATTACTTCGACCCACTTTATATTGGTATCTGATACCAATATACCAAAATTATCCTTCTCATTCGTCGAAGAATAATCTCTCAAAGAAAAAAAAGAAAAGCCTCGTCCCTCGAGAAGCCTCGGGACGTGGCTTTCCCAAAAAAATAAGTCCACCTTGTGATGGACTTTGGTTCCCCCGGTGTTCTTAGAGGGGTTTCACTTTCGGCCGCGAGGTTTTACTCTTGGCTAGTTTAACAATTCATTTGGGCCGAATCACTCCTTTTATGGGCACCCCGGACAGCGTTTTCGGCAATCTCAAGAGTTGTTTTTCCGATTTGACGTGCACCACTACGCAGTGAATGTCTGCGACTCGTGCGATACCAATCCTAGTTTTGGATCCTCCAAACAAACCCAATTTGCGTATTTTCTTTTTTACTTCGCGCGCTCTTTCGAGGTCTGATTTCATTTTTCCTCTCCTTTTTTCAACGAGGACGGCATTCTCCTTGAAAGTTGAAAATGGCGCCAAGAAGCTCGCCTTTGTGGTCATTAGGTTTTCTCGCGTCAATTTCTCGAACGGGATTTGGCTCGGAAGCCAGTGTCTCGACTTTAGCGGGAGGTAACGTCCTCGAGCTAAATTTTTCTTTATGCAGGAGAAGCCAAACTTCTCGCGGCAGACCGATCACTTTTCCAGTCTTGAAAGAAGTTTGGATGATTGCGAGTACCGTTTCAAGATGTGCCAGCCGGCATTCGATGTGGTACTCCGCGTCAACACAGGTCTCTTTGCAGTAGCGGCATTTTTGTATGTAACTCATAAACTGGCCTTTCTTTCTCGAGAATATCACGGATTTTTGCTTTTTTCCACCCCTTTGTTTTTTCTGTGCGGACGGTGGACTTTTCTCATGGTAGAATAACTGTCATATAAGAAGTGTCATTTTGTTTGAGGAAAAGCGACCTTCTTGGTTTTTTACCTAAATTATGGACATTACCATTTTCCCCGTAGCGAATAAGCCGACTTTTATCGACCGTGTTATGGAAGTCACGGTGCTCCGGCTTTTCCCAAGGTACATCACCCCGAATCACGTTACTATTTTTCGTTTTGTTAGTATTCCTTTCATTCTCTATCTTTTTTCTAAAGAGGAATACCGCGTGGGCACGTTACTATTTCTCATCTCTGCTTTCTCGGATGCGGTTGATGGTGCGATGGCGCGGACACGAAAACAAGTTACTTCGTGGGGCAAAATGTTTGATCCTTTGGCCGACAAACTTTTGATTGGTTTGACTTCAGTTATTGTGGTTGGACAATATCTAAGCATTCGGCTCGCGCTCTCAATTGTGTTTGTCGAGCTACTTCTTATTATCGGGGCGGTGTGGGGGAGATACCGTGGTGGCAGGGAAATTCAGGCGGGGCGTATCGGCAAAATTAAAATGATTTTACAATCAGTCGGCATCGGCGTTTTGCTTCTCGGCATCATTTTCCATCTGCCGCTTCTTGTCCAGCTCTCATATTATATTCTCGTCGCTTCAATCTTCTGCGCCCTCCTCGCCCTCATTGTCTACCGCTCTATATAAAGGTATACTATTTTTTTCTTTATATATGGAGGGTTCGCATAGCGTTTGAATTGCGAGTGAGTCTAGGTTACAGCGAAATAAAAGGATAAGTTTTTTCTCCTGTTCGGAGGGTTCGCATAGCGGTCTAGTGCGCAGTCCTGGAAAGACTGTATGCCTTTACGGGCATCGAGAGTTCGAATCTCTCACCCTCCGCAATTTTTCGAAAAGGGCTTCGGAACCAAAAATATGGTCGGCACGAAGTGCTGTCTGTTCTGAATTCCCCCCAAAAAGTCCTGAATCCAAAAGGGTTCGCCACGCAGAGCGTGGCTCAAAAAGTACGGTTCGATCTTTAATTAAAAAGTT